>DVJV01000183.1 GCA_018716525.1 Candidatus Ventricola gallistercoris | reverse complement strand
CCAATCCCTCGCTGGACCACACCATCACCATCGACAAGGTGCGCGACGCCTTCCGCAAGGCGCAGGAGACTCCAGCGGACGAGAACCAGTTCCGCCAGCTGCGCCTGAATCAATGGGTGAAGCAATCCATCCGCTGGATGCCCATGGACAAGTGGGATGAGTGCGGCGGCGTGGTCGACCCCTACGCGCTGGAGGGCCGCGCGTGCTACGCGGGCCTGGACCTTTCCTCCACTTCCGACCTTACGGCGCTGGCGCTGGTGTTCCCGCCTGCCTCGGAGGACGAGCCGTACATGGCGCTGCCCTTCTTCTGGCTGCCCGAGGAGACACTCGCCCTGCGCGTTCGGCGCGACCATGTGCCCTATGACCAGTGGGCAAAGCGCGGATTTATCCAGACCACGGAGGGCAACGTTGTGCATTACGGGTTCATCGAGCGGTTCATCTGCGAGCTGGGCGAGCGATACAACATTCGCGAGATCGCCCACGACCGCTGGAACGCCACCATGATGGTGCAAACGCTGGAGGACGATGGCTTCACAATGGTGCCGTTTGGCCAGGGCTTTAGGGACATGAGTCCGCCGACCAAGGAGCTGATGCGCCTCGTGCTGGAGCACAAGCTCTGCCATGGCGGGCATCCGGTGCTACGCTGGAACATGGACAACGCCTATGTGCGCACGGATCCGGCGGGCAATCTCAAACTGGACAAAGAAAAATCCACGGAGAAAGTGGACGGCGCCGTCGCGCTGGTCATGGCACTGGATCGTGCCATGAAGAATCTGAACGGCGGCGATTCGGTCTACAATCACCGTGGATTTTTGGTTCTGTGAGGTGGATCATGCCCAGAAAACCCAAACGCCCCTGCCGTTATCCCGGCTGTCCGAACCTGTCGGACGAGGTGTACTGCGAGGAGCACCGCGGTCTGTATGCCAGGGAAAGCGCCCACCGCCGCGGCTATGGTCATGAATGGCGCACGGCGCGTGAGCGATTCCTGCGCCGGAATCCGCTGTGCGTGGAATGCCTCAAGCGCGGGAGGATCGCCCCGGCGACGGTGGTCGACCACATCGTTCCGCATCGCGGAGACGAGAAGCTGTTCTGGGATGAGCGAAACTGGCAGGCGCTGTGCAAGGCTTGCCATGACCGCAAAACCGGAAGTGGATTGTAGCCAGCGGCGTGACCGCCTTGACGGCGTGGCATGATTGTGCTATAATTGTGCTACGACGTAAGAGGAGGTGTCGCTATGCAGATCGTGCCGATTCGGGATTTGCGCAATACCAACGAGATCAGCGAACGCTGCAGGCAAAGCGCTGAACCGATATTCGTTACGAAGAACGGATATGGTGATATGGTCATCATGAGCATGGAGACTTACGAGCGAACGGTGGCCATGGCGGAGGTGTATCGCAAGCTGATGCAGGCGGAAGCGGAAATGGATGCGGGCAAGGCGATTGACGGCGAAGCCGCTTTTGCCGCGTTGAAGGCGAGGTACAGATAAAGGATGTACCAATACAGACTGATGCCATCCGCCGTCCAGGATCTGCAGGAAATCGCGGACTATATTGCGGAGCAGTTGAGCGCGCCGGAGAGTGCGATCCGGCTGCTGAAAAAAGTGGAGGAAGCGATCCGGTCGGCCTGTGCTTTTCCGCTATCCCTTCCGCTGGTAAACGATGAACTGTTGCGGATGAAGGGATACCGAAAAATCCTGGTGGACAACTACATCGTGTTTGTCCTGCCGGATCAGAAAAATGAAGCGTTGAACGTCATGCGCGTGCTGTACTATGCCCGAGACTACTTCAAAGAGCTTTGATGAATAAAACAGAATAGCATTAAGCACTTTGGCAAACCGCCGAGGTGCTTTTTTCATGTTCAAAATCAGGAGGATCGCCATGCATAACCCATTCGCCCGGTTTTTCCGCGCGCGGGACAAGCCCAACAAACAGGCATCTCCCCAGGACGCCGTCTCCGCCGCGCCGGGCTTTTACTACGGGACAAGCCTTGCGGGGAAGTCCGTCACGCCCACTTCCGCCATACAGGTCTCCGCGGTCTACGCCTGCGTGCGGGTCATCGCCGAGACCGTCGCCAGCCTACCCCTGCATGTGTATGAGGCGACCGACACAGGCAGCCGCAAGGCCAATGAGCATCCGCTCTACCGCCTGCTGCACGACGAGCCGAATACCGAGATGACCAGCTTTGTCTGGCGGGAGACGATGCTCAGCCATCTGCTCCTGTACGGGAACAGCTATTGCCAGATCATCCGCAGCGGGCGCAGCAAAATCGTGGGTCTGTATCCGCTGCTGCCCGACCGCATGACCGTGGATCGGGACAGCAAGTGCAAATTGACCTATACCTACACGACCTCCGACGGAAAGATCGCCTATCTTGCCCCGGAGGACGTGCTGCACATTCCCGGGCTTGGCTTTGACGGCGTCATGGGCTACAGCCCCATCGCGCTGGAGAAGGCGGCCATCGGCCTGGGCATCGCCGCCGAGGAATATGGCAGCAAGTTCTTTGCCAACGGCGCGCGGCCCTCGGGCATCCTGACGCATCCCAATACGGTAAAGGACCCCGCCGCGCTGCGCGCGAGCTGGAACGCGGCCTATGGCGGCTCGGGAAACGCCAGCCGTGTCGCGGTGCTGGAAGAGGGCATGACGTTTACGCCCCTGTCGATTCCCAACAACGAGGCGCAATTCTTGGAAACGCGGAAGTTTCAGGTGACGGAGATCTGCCGCATCTTCCGCGTGCCGCCGCACATGATCGGCGATCTGGAGCGCGCGACGTTTTCCAACATCGAATCGCAGAACATTTCCTTTGCGGTCCAT
>DVJV01000182.1 GCA_018716525.1 Candidatus Ventricola gallistercoris | reverse complement strand
CATGCGGTCGGCCTCAATCGCCCGGCGCAGCAGCCTGCCCGGCCCGACGATGTGCTCCTGACCGATGAATTCATCCAGCGTGCGCGGGCGCATTCTGTCGGCCAGCGGCGACAACTTCGCCTCCTGCGCCGAAAAGAGATCCTGCATGTCATCGCCTCCAAACCCGTTCAGTCCCGTGCGTCAGGAAAACATGCGCGGGCAAATCTGCCCGCGCATGTCAAATCCCTCTTTCTCACAGCAAGGCGCTTGCGCTGTCCAGAATCGTGATGATCGACGCCGCATTGGTTTCGGCGCCCGCATCCAGCAGCGTGAGCGCGCTGCTCAGCAACGACGTTGCCGCGTGCTCCTCGCCCAGCAGCACCGTTGCACTCTGCAAGAGCGCTGCCACCGACGCCTGGTTAGCCGCCGGGTCGGCCTCCAGCAGGGCGACAGCGTTTTCAAGCAGCATTGCCACATCGTCGTGCTCGCCAGAGGCCGTCTCTTCCGCCTGGGGTTCCTCCTGAGGTTCCGCCTGCGGCTCGATCTCTACTTCTTCGCCCGAGAGGATCGCCTTGAGCGCCGAAGTATCCTTCACCGGCGCCTGACTGGCTTCCTGCGTCTGCTCCGGTTGCTCCACCGCCGTGACGCTCTGCCCGGCCGCATCGTAGGTGATTTCGTACAGCTCGCTTTCCTCATAGCTCACGTCCGCGAGCACATAGCGGCCGTCTGCCGTGAATGCGACGTCATCGTAGGCACAGGGCAGCACCACATTGCCATGCCAGTCGATCACGCCGTAGTTGTAGTCCGCATCGCACACCTGGTAGAGCATGCCGCCGGAATAATCCGCGCAGTAGATGCTCTCATAGCCTTCCAAAGCGGTATCCGTTCCGTCGGCGGCCAGGATATGCACCTCGCCCGATAGATCCGTATACAGCGCCGACGCGCCGTTGAAATCCACCGCATCCGTGGCAATGGTCGGCTCACAGGTCACTTCGCCGCCCTCGCGCACAAAGCCCTGCTTGCCGTCCTTTTCCACGCCAAAGTAGCCGTGCGCGTTGAAGCCGTTCGTCCCCTCCTGCGCATCGTAGGGGAGGTAATAGCTTTTCTGCACCCGCTCATATTCCGCCGGAACCACCACGTTGCCCTGTCTGTCGATCAGGCCTTCCATTTCGCCGGTGGACACCTGCGCGTAGTCGCCCTCAAAGTCGTAGATCGTATAGAACGACGGCTCCATGACCACATTGCCCTGTGCGTCCTTAAGCCCATCCTGGCCATTCTCGCGGAACGTGGTCAGATCCTTGACGGCATAATCGTCGTCAAACACATAATCCACCGTGCCCAGGGGCTTAAAGTCCGCATCATAGGTGGTCACCACGCCGTTGCTGCGGTCTTCAATGTTCAGGCAGTTGCCCACCGCTTCCGCATCCTGGAAGTTTGCGCGCGGCAGCGTGGCCACACATGCGCCGGAGGCCATGTTGTACACATCCACCGTGTCCACCAGATAGTAGGCATCGCTGGTCCAGGAGCTGTAGTCGTAGTTATCCGCCGTGGCCTCCGCGAGCGTAAAGGCCAGCGCCCAGTCCGTGCTCAAAAACTCGATGTCCCCATACTGAAAGGGAATCACCTGCTCCCCCTGTGCGCTCAGCGCGCCCCAGGTATTGATGCCCTCTTCCATGGAGGCCGCCACCACGTAGCCGCTCTGAATCTCCACGCTGGCATAAGCATCCGGCGAGAACGCCTCTCCATCCAGCGTTACAAGGCGGTATCCGTCGCTGGTGTACACCTCCAGCAGATTGCTATCCCGCACGAGATCGGCGTTCTGCATATCGCCCACTTTCGTGAGCGTGCACTCCGCCAAAGCCAGCCCCGCCAGCGCAAACACAAACACCAGCGCAAGCAGCGCACACAATCCCTTCTTGGATGACATACCCAACACCTCTTTCCACATTCTATCAGGTTTTCGCGTTTCTTCCATTATGAAGGTTTGTGTCCGTTTTGTCAATGGTCATCGTAAGCATGCGCAGCGCAGCTTCACCGCACACGCCTTTTTTCCCTCAAAACGAACCCTTACACGCGCCCATCCGCCGGACGGTTTCAAAAAAAGCGGCCCCGCCTCCGCTTGGAAGACAGGGCCGGCATGTGCCATCGGAATCAGTCCAGCATTTGCAGCCACAGGCTCTTGAGGTAGTGGCTTTCCGGATATCCGGCGAGCACGGGGTGGTCGATATCCTGCCGGCGCAGGGTGATCACGCGCACCTGGCGGTGCAGATCCTGCGCCGCGGAGAGCACGGTGTTGACAAACACATCCTCCGGCATGTGGTAGGAGCACGAGTGCGTCGCCAGCACGCCGCCGGGCGGCAAAAGCCGCATGGCGGAAAGCGCAATCTCCTTGTAACCGCGGCATGCGCTGGCCATGTTGGCGTGTGCCTTGGTAAACGCCGGCGGATCGAGCACGACCACGTCATAGCGCTGCTGCTCACGCACCTGCTCGCGCAAAAAGTCAAAGCAGTTGGCGCAGACCGTGTGAATCTGCGCGCCGTTGAGCGCGGCATTGCGCTCAATCAGCGCCACCGCCTTGTCGCTGATGTCCACCGCCGTGACCTCCCTTGCGCCGGCCAGCGCCGCATTCAGCGCAAAGCCGCCGATGTAGGAGAAGCAGTCAAGCACGCGCGCATCCTTGCAAAACTGGCGCACGAACAGGTGGTTTTCCTTCTGATCGAGGAAGTATCCCGTCTTCTGGCCGCCGGTGACATCCACCGAGAGCTTGATGCCGTTTTCGTTTATGATCGTCTCCTGCGGCAGCGTGCCGGAAAGCACGCGGGTAAAGCACTCCATGCCCTCTTTGCGGCGAATGGCATCGTCGTTGGCCAGCACCAGGCAGTCGGGGTGCACACAGTCCATCAGCGTTTCGGCAATCACCTGCGTGTAGCGCTCCATGCCCAAAGCCAGCACCTGCAGCACGACCACCCCGCCGAACCGGTCGCAGATGACGCCCGGCAGGCGGTCGGCTTCGCCGTAGATCAGCCGGCAGCAATCCGTGCCCGGACGCGCGAGCACAAAGCGCCTGTACGCGCACGCCGCCCGGACGCGACCGGCGATCATCTCCTCCGTGACAGGCTCCTGCCGGTGGGTCAGCAGCCTGACGGTGATGAGCGAGCGGCTGTTGTAAAAGCCCGTGCCCATGTACCGGCCGCGGAAATCCACCACCGTGACCAGGCCGCCGTCAGGCACATCGCCTTCCACGCGCTCGATCTCGTTGCCGTATACCCACGGATGCCCCTGGAGCAGCTTCTTTTGCCGCCCGTTGATCACGTGCACGACGGGCAGCTTCATCTCATTGGCAGTCATGATGTTCCTCCCTGTTGCATGTAAGCCCCGGTTGCCGGGGAAATCAGTCCACCTCGATCAGGCTGATCATCACAACCGGGCGGCGCTTGGTGCGCTCGTAGAGGAAGGAGCGCATCTGGCCTTGCATCTGTCCGGAGGCGACGGCCTCCTGCACCTTGCGCCCGCTGCTGAGCGTGCGGGTGACAAAGTTGGCCGCGTGCTGGCGGCAATCGGCCTCGATCTTGGCGTGCTCGCTGTCGTAGAGGAAGCCCATGGCGTTGACCGCCGGCTGGGCCATCATCATGCCGGTGCGGCGGTTGACCACCAGGGAGATGGCGACCACGCCGTCATCGGAGAGCATCTTGCGCTCGCGCAGGACGCTGTTGTCCACCTCGCCCACGGACGAACCGTCGATGAGCACGGCCTCGCCGTTGGTGAACCCGGCGACGCGCGCGTTGCCCTTGGAGATCTCAAAGATATCGCCATTGGCCAGGATGAATATGTTTTCAAACGGCACGCCCAGCTTGTGGGCCAGCTCCGCATGCTGGTAGAGCATGCGGGTTTCGCCATGGGCGGGAATGAAGAACCGGGGCCGCACGAGGCTGTGCACGAGCTTGATCTCCTCCTGCGAGGCGTGGCCGGAAACGTGCACATCGGCCAGGGCGGAGTAATACACCTTCGCGCCGCGGCGGTAGAGCTCGTTGATGACCTTGTAGATCGGCTTCTCGTTGCCGGGAATGGGCGTGGCGGAGATGATGACCGTATCGCCCGGCTGGATCTCGATCTCGCGGTGGTTGGAGAAGGCGATGCGCGTGAGCGCGCTCATCGGTTCGCCCTGGGAACCGGTGGAGAGGATGACCACCTGCTCGGGCGGGTAGTGATCGACCTGGGAGATCTCAATGAGCGTATCCGGCTTTTTCTGGATATAGCCCAGGTTGTTGGCCGCATTGAACACATTGAGCATGCTGCGGCCCACGAGCGCCACCTTGCGGCCGTGGCGCTCGGCAGCGGTGAAGATCTGCTGCAGGCGTGAGACGTTTGAAGAGAACGTGGCCACAAAGATGCGGCCGCGCGCATCCTTGAACATATCGGCCATGGACTCGCCCACGTGCCGCTCGGACTTGGAGAAGCCCGGCACCTCGATATTGGTCGACTCGCACACGAAGAGCAGCACGCCCTCGCGGCCGATCTGCGCGATGCGCTGCAGATCCATGATCTCGCCATTGATCGGCGTGTAGTCGATCTTGAAATCGCCCGAGTGCATGATGATGCCAATCGGCGTGCGGATGGCAAACATGAATGCATCGGCGATGGAGTGGTTGACGTGAATGAACTCCACGCTGAAGCAGCCCGAGCGAATGACCTGACCGGCCTCCACCACGTTGAGCGAGCAGCCCTTGGAAAGGCCGGGCACGCGGTCATCGAGCTTATAGCGCAGCAGCTCTATGGTCATGCGGCCGCCGTACACAGGCGCCTTGAACTCGCGCAGCAGGTAGGGCAGGCCTCCGATGTGATCCTCATGCCCGTGGGTGATGAAGATGCCCCGCACGCGGTCGCGGTTCTGGAGCACATAGGTGAAATCGGGAATGACCGCATCGACGCCGGGCATCGTCTCATCCGGGAAGATCTGGCCGCAATCGACGATGATGATGTCGTTTCCATACTCATAGGCGGTCATGTTCTTGCCGATCTCGCACATGCCGCCCAGCGGGATCATGCGCAGCGTGCTCTTGGTGGGGTGCTCGCTGGCGCGCGAACGCATGGAGGGCGGGCGCTTGCCCGTGAGCTGCAGCGTCTGGGAGATGCAGGGCTTTTCCTCCTGCACCACCGGCGCAACGATATGGCGCCGCCCCTGGCGCGGGCGCTCGGCTGCGGGCTTTCTGCGGGGCTGTGCGGCATTGGCCGCCTCCTGCGGCGCAGCCTGCGCACGGGTCTGCTGACCGCGCGGCTGCTGGGGATTGCGGCGTCTGACGCGGCCGCGGGAAGGCGCGGCGCTTTGCGCCGTGTCCTGCGCGGCCTGCTGGGGTTTGCCTGCCGCCTGGCCCTCTTCGGCCTTCTGCGGCGCGCTCTTGCGGCGCGGCGCGCGCGGCTTGTCCTGCGCGGGGGCAGCCTGCTTTTCCTCCTGAGCCGGTGCAGCGGCGCGCGGCTTTCTCGGCGAAGCCAGCTTGCGCGGCGCAGCGCTCTTTTCATTCTCGCTCTTGGCCGTATTCCGGCGCGTCGGGCGGCGGCGTGCAGCGCCGCGCCCCTGTGCGGTCTCGGGGGTGTTCTGCCCGTTTTCGGGCTTCATGTTCTCTTTATTTTCGTTTTCGATCACGGATATTTCCTTTCTCTTTTTCGGCGCTCCCCGCCCTTTTCGCTTTTGAGGCGTTTTTTGCACATCAAAAACAGGCGCTCAGCACCGGCGCTTTTGCGCTTACCTTGTTGACTTTGTGTCCCGATGCCATGCGGAGGTCATCCCGACGGCGATCTATCTTGAGCGGCGCTATAAACTCCGCGCAAAAATCCATAACATTTTTATTATACACAAAATCAGCTGTTTTTTCAACCATTGTCAAGCCAGTACACAAAAAAAATGCATTCCGGCTGGCTTGACTTGATTTCCGTCCTCCGTTTATGTTATGTTAGATGAGAGGTTTTTCATGTATGGGTTTCAGCGAAATTTGGGCCAAACATTTCGCGCATATCGGTTGAAAAGCGGAGGGATCAGCATGCAGGCCATTTCTTCCTACGTCGTCAAAGCGCGCGAGCTGCTGCGGACACACAAGGCGCTTCGCATCGCCTGCTGTGTCCTGCTGTGCTTGCTGGTCGTGTTTTTTCTATTGTTTATCGTACTGCACCCGCACGGCGAGCAGACCTACCTCATCTTGGGCATCGACAACTATGGCTCGCTCGATGACAACGGCCGCAGCGATGTGATGATGCTCGTGCACCTGGATTTTGACCATTCGGAGATCGCCACCGTGACATTCGCGCGGGATATGTTCATTGAAAACGAGCATGGCACGCAAAGCAAGATCAACACCATCGTGCGCAACGAGGATGAAGAGGCGCTCGTGCGCGCGCTCGAGCAGAATTTCGGCCTTTCAATCGACGGCTGGTTCCGGGTGAACTTCTCCTCGGTCGTCTCCATCGTCGACGCCATGGGCGGCGCGGAGGTCACCCTCACCGCGGAAGAGGCGCGCTACATCGACAATGTCGCCGGCGCTTACCCCGACTCACCGCTTAGCGAGGGAACATGCCGCCTTAACGGCGCCCAGGCGCTGACCTATGCGCGCTGCCGCAAGCTCGACAACGACATCGGCCGCGGCCAGCGCCAAAGCAAGCTGTTTGAAGGGCTCGTTCAGCAGACGCGCCAGATGAACGTCTTCCAGCTGGTCTCGGTGGTCAAGGAGATGAGTCATGCCTGGCGTTCCTCGCTCAGCGCCAGCGAACAGGCCAGCCTGGTCTACAAGGCGCTCTGGCTGCGCGGCGCTCAGGTCACCCGTCTGGCCGTCCCCTTTGAGGGCACCTGGCACTATGGCAACTCGC
>DVJV01000181.1 GCA_018716525.1 Candidatus Ventricola gallistercoris | reverse complement strand
TGCTCGGCCTGCTCCTTGCTGGCGCTCAGGCCCGTCTGCGCCTGCATCTGCGCCGCGTCGGTGTAGATGTCCTTGCCGTCCACCAGGTAAATGCCGCCATCGTACAATTTGACCATGTGCTTCGTCTCCTTTTCGTCGCGTGGTTCTCTATGGTAAAACTTAGAGGAAACAAGAGGAATGACGTCGCTTCGCGCTTCAGGGATCGATGCCCAGCAGCTTTGCGGGAAGCGTGCGCGACATGTAGGTAATCTGTGCTTCGGGAATGCCGTGATCCGTAAGGTATTGCAGGTACTGCGCCATGGCATCTTCCCAGTGCGGGTTTTCAATTTGGCCGCCGTCGGTGCTGATGAGCACGTGTTCATAACCTACGGCCTGGATGATGTTCACATTATCCGGCAGATTGCTCTGATAGTGGCCGCCGCCCATGTTTTGTGCAAAGCAGCGCTCAAGCACCACGCCGTAATCGCGCACGATGCGCACCTGGTCTTCAAGACTCATGCCCACCAGCCACCATTCAGGGTGGGTGACGACGATCTTGCGCACGCCTGCCGCGCGGGCAGATTCCACGACGGTGAAACATTCCGCAGGCGAGAGGTGGGCGGTGCCCAGCACCGCGTCGTATTCGCGGCAGAGGCGGAATATGGAAAGCAGCTCGGGAACGGGCTTTCCATCCCTGAGGACGCAGACGCCGTCTGCGGGATCTTTGCCCATCTGTTTCAAGTGATTGGCGGCGCTGGACGTGGGCAGCCACACGACTCTGGCTCCGAGGGCCAGCGCGGCTTCGGCAGCTGCCGGGTTGAGGTCGCCCACCTGCCTGTTGAGCGTGATGCTGCCAAACATGGTGAAGCGGTTGGTGCCGCCATGCACAATCTGGTTGTGGCGGTTGCACAGGTAGGCCCTGTCCATGGTGGCGCCCTGGTGCGTTTTGAGCACGATGGCGCGTGCGCCCACGCGGATGGCGGCTTCCATCAGTTCAAAGTCGTCGTAGGCGCGCTTTCGGATGTCCGGGTTGCTGTGGACGTGCATGTCGATGACGCCCTGCAGGGAAATCCCGCTCATGTCTATTTCCTCTTTTCTTGGTGAGAATTGCAGACATGGAGTTGTGCTCCGCTGTCATTTATTATATACTGAAACCAATCGACTGGAAAGGCGCAATCCGCGATAGGCGGTATAGGGTGCGCCGATGGCAAACGACGAGGTGACGGATATGGATTTTCAGGAGCTGAATTACCTGCTGACCATCGCACAGGAGGGCAGCATCTCCAAGGCGGCAGAACGGCTGTTCATGGCCCAGGCCAGCCTGAGCCAGTTCCTGCGGCAGTACGAGGCATCGCTGGGCGCGCCGATCTTCGAGCGCACAAACCGGGGCGTGCGCCTGACGCCGGCGGGCGAGGCTTTTTTGGCACGCAGCCGGCAGATCCTGAGCCTGTATCACCAGGCGCGAAGCGAGTTTAAGGATATCCAGGGCGCTGTGTCCGGCGTGGTGAAGTTCGGCACGGCGTCCTTCCGGGGGCGGTATCTGGTGCCCGCGGTGCTCAAGCGGTTTTACCGGGAGCATCCGGACGCCCAGGTGGAGATTACCGAGGAAAACAGCGTCGGGCTCGAGCAGCTCATCCGCGACGGCGCGCTCGATGTGGCGCTGGCCGCCGTGCCCGTGGCGCCTTCCGGCAGCATTGAGGTGGGGGAACGCTATCACGACGAGATCCTGATCGTGGCGGCCGATGATCACCCTGTGATGCGCTTTGTGCATGAGGATGCAGGCAGGCATTGGGTGGAGCTCTCCGATGCGGCTGCGTTTGAATTCATCCTCAGCGATCAGAGCACGCGGTTGGGTCATGCAGCCTTCACTGCCTTTGAGCGGCTGAATATCGCGCCCATCTGCCGCAACCACCACATGACCGCAGCGTTTGCCGCAGCCATGGCGCGCGAGGGGCTGGGGCTGGCGCTGACCTACCGCTCCTGCATGGTGCCGCAGGAGCACGTGGTCTATCTCTCCTGCGGAAAGGAAGGGCTGACGCTGGAACTGGCGCTGCTCTATCCGCGCGGCAACTACCGCTCGCGCGCCACCGAGGTATTCAGCCGGATGCTGCATGAAAATCTGTTGCGCGTGCTGACAACCAGCCCGTGAGGGCGGGGCAAATGAACAGCGGCCACAGGCTCCCGGACGGGGAAGCTTGCGGCCGCCTGTGCGTTTTTGGCGATTGTCAGAAGTAGCTGATCTTGACCCGCTTGCCCATCTGCTCCAGGCTTGCAGACAGGGCGTTGACCAGATTCATCTTGATGTTGAAGTTGATCGGCAGATCAGGATTCTGGTGCGCGGGGTTGACCGCCCGGCCAACGAAGAAGTTGATATCCGTCGCCTCCTCAAAGAGCAGGCGGCAGATCAGCGATGCGCCGTCGCGCTTCATGCTCCAGGTCTCGTATTCTTCATTGCCCTCCAGATAGTTTTTGGCGTAAGAGACGACCTTGTTCACCGTGATGACGCCCTCCGTCACCAGGTCGACGCCCTCGATCTTTGCAATGGGCGGCACATCCGGGCTTTCAAATGCGAGCGTGGGGCATAGCGGCTTGTTCAGATACTGGGCGACGAGGGAGGCCGTCGTGCCCCCGCAGACGATGTGCTTGCCCTCCTTGGAGAAGAACAGCGACATCATCCGGGTGCAGTCGTCGCGGTTGGCCGGCGGGCCAAAGAGCAGGTTCATGGGCACGCGGCGGCGGATGCGCACCACGCAGGCAGTCGCATCGTCGCCCGGTTCACCACCGTAGAGCTTATTGCACTCGTCGATCAGGATCGTGGAGAGCGTCTTGGCCGTGTAACCCGCCAGCGATACCGGTTCCAGGAAGGCGATGATGTCCTCGCGCTGCCAGCCGAAGTTATACGCCGTGCCGATGCCCGCGTGCGGACATCCATCGCTCATGGCGACAAACAGATCATCCTCCTGGAGCTTGATGACCGATTTGAAGATGCGCTTGCCGCCGATGTTCATTTCCACCCGCGGGTAGTCGGTATTCTGCCCGCCGCGGATGAACACGACCAGCGGGTTATCGTACTGGATCAGCTCCGCCGTCTCGTTGCCGATCAGGTGAATGATGGTGAATGTCGAGTAGGCCACCCCGCGCTCGGAACACACCGGCAGCGTTGCGGCAATGGTGGAAACGCACTCCTCGATGGGCAGGCCCGCCGTCATCATGGTGGAGATGATCTTGGAGGTCAGCGTCGAGAGGATGCTGCCCTTGACCCCGCTGCCCAGCCCGTCCGCCAGCACGATGACGGTGGAATCGCCGTCCTGGGCGATGTCCACGTGGTCGCCGCAGAGCTGTTCGCCCACGTGGTTGATGCTCTTATAGCCGATGTCGGCGCACAGGTCATTCATGGGTGATCGACTCCTTCAGCTTGGTGAGGGCTATCTTTGTCTCGGCGGCCGTTTCGCCCAGCAGCGAGGCGATCTCCTGCACGATGCGCATCTGCTTGTCGACCACCTTGTCGGCTACCTCGATGGTCTGGCGGCTGATGCTCTCCTTCTTTTCGCGCTCGCTCTCCTCGTCGCTCACGTCGCGCATGATGCAGATGAGCAGCCGGCTATCCTTGTCGTAGACGACGGTTTGATCCACATACCGCTTGTACTCGGCCAGGTACTGCCGCTGGTTGACCACGCTGCGCCCCGTGCTCATGACGTTGATGAACGCCGTCGGGTCCAAGATGCTGATGACAGGCTCGCCCAGCACGTCGGAGGCCGAGCGGATGTTCATGATCTTTTGGGCGGCCTTGTTGATTTGCTGCACTTCCAGGTTTTCGTTGACCACGATCAGCCCGTTGGGCGTGTTCTTGACGATGGTGTCCGAAAAACTCTCCGCTTTGTCCTTGAGGTAGGGCAGGCACATGGAAATTTCCGCCTTGCCCTGGTAGATCGCGATGGCCTTCTCCCGGCAGGTGTCATAGCCGCAGGAACCGCAGTTGAGCTCCTGACTCGGCTTGAACTTGCCCATCTGCCGCAGAATAGCATTGATCTCATATTCCGAAGGCATCTGCGACTGCTGCTCGATCGGGCTGAAGCTCTTGCGCAGGCTCATGAAGTCCGGCTGCTCGATGTCAAAATCCTGCTTGCCGGCGAAGTTTGATACGGCCATGTAGTCCCGCACCGGCGCGCGGTGGTATTTTTCCATGACCGGGCCGCCGATGCAGCTGCCCACACAGGCCGACATTTCAATGAAACACTTGTGAATCTGCCCGCTTTCAATGTCCCGCAGCGCCTGCATGCAGTTGTGCACGCCGTCAATGGCCATATAGGTGTAGCCGGGAGCATCCTTGGCCATCGTCTTGAGGATGCCGCCCGTGGTCGGAAACAGGCGCGCATGGCTCTTGTCACAGGCGTCCATCTCGCGGCGCAGCTCAATCTTTTCGCTTTCCAGCCAGCGCGAGAGCTCTTCAAACGTCAGCACGGCATCCACCAGGCCGGCGTAGTGCTCGGCTTCATCCTTCTTGGCCACGCACGGGCCGATGAACACCGTCTTTGTGCCCGGGCGGCGGAGCTTGATGTCGCGGCAGTGCGCCTGCATCGGGGAAAAGACATCCGCCAGATACGGCAGCGCCTTGGGAAAGTGCTTCTGAATGAGCAGATTCACCGAGTGGCAGCACGAGGAGATCAGGATGTCGCGCCCATCCTCACGCAAAATGCGGTCGTACTCGTTCTTGACCAGCGTCGCGCCGATGGCCGTTTCCTCAACGTCGGCAAAGCCGAGCTTCATCAGCGCCTCGCGCATCGCGCCAAAGCCCACTCCGTCGTAGTTGGCCACGAACGACGGCGCCAGGCTGACCACCACCGGGTCATCGCCCTGAAGCAGCACGCGCACTTTCTCCGTGCCGTCGACGATCTGCTTGGCGTTTTGCGGGCAAACCACAAAGCACTGCCCGCACAGGATGCATTCGTTGTTGATGATGTGCGCCTGGTTGCCCGAAAACCGGATGGATTTTACCGGACAGTGGCGGATGCACTTGTAGCAGTTCTTGCAGTTGGACTTTTTGAGCGTCAGACAGTTCTGCACGGATGAACACCTGTCCCTTCTTACAGTTTTGAAAGCACGTGCTTGTCAAAAAAATCGCGAAACCCCTCCGGCGTCACACCGGTATATAGCGCATCGTCCACCCGGATGGTCACGCCGGTGCGGTTGCACCGGCCGGAGCAAAAACTGCCCGCCAGCGTGACGGTGTCCTCCAGATGATAGGCGGCCACGGCCTTTTGAAACAGCTGAACCATCTCGGCGGAACCCTTGATGTGGCAGGAAGAACCGATGCATATCTGTATGATCATGGAAATCCCCTTCCTGTAAAGGATGCGCACAGGCATAAAAGGCACAAATCAGTGATAGTATACCATGTTCTTTGCGGAATGTATAGTGATGGATTTGTCAAGGGATCGCTTTTTGTCCGAAACGGGAACACATTCCTTCGACAAATTGCACATCGCATCTATATTCTGTGGTAGACTTTAGCGCTTATATCCAGTATAATAAAAAAACAGGCGGAAATCAAAAGCGGTTTATACAGATGCAATTGTTCTGCGCAAGGAGGAGAGGCCATGACGGTACGGGAGATTGCCGCTGTGCTCAACGCACAATGGCTTTGCTGCCAGGATGGCGGCGACATTCAGGCGACATCGGCCTTCGCATCGGACATGATGAGCGATGTGCTCGCCTTCGTCAGGGAGGACACCGTGCTTCTGACCGGGCTCATCAACAGCCAGGCCGTGCGCACGGCGGAAATGCTCGACCTGCCTTGTCTGGTATTTGTGCGCGGCAAGGAGCCGCAGCCGGACGCGGTGCAGCGCGCAGAGGCGCTTGGGTTGCCCGCGCTGATCACGCCGTATTCGATGTACGAGGCGTGCGGACGGCTCTACCAGGCCGGATTGCCGCCGGTGAAGCTGGGGGAAAACGAATGATCAAAGAGACGTATCCGGTCAGGGCCGGGGATATGACGGCAGCGGGCGATGTGTCCGCGCGCATCAAGCGGCAGATGAAGCAGCTGGGCATTGATGCTGCGGTGATGCGCCGCGTGTCTGTGTGCACCTATGAGGCGGAGATCAATCTGGTCATCCACTCGCTGGGCGGGGAGATCACATTCGAGATCGCGCCGGGCAAGATTCTGGTGCGCGCCACCGACGTGGGCCCGGGCATTGCAGACATTGAAAAGGCGATGACCGAGGGCTTTTCCACCGCCAGCAACGAGGTGCGCAACATGGGCTTTGGCGCGGGCATGGGTCTGCCCAACATGAAGCGCAATGCCGATGCGTTTTTCATCACGTCGCAGCCGGGCGCCGGCACCGACATCCGCATGGAATTCGGCATCTGAACACGCGGAAGAGTCATCATCCGCTATGGGGGTGAAACCATTGCCGGACAAAGAAATCTACTACCACTCCGTCAGGCTCGACGCATCCAAGTGCATGGGCTGCACGATTTGCCTCAAGCACTGCCCCACGGAGGCCATCCGCATTCGCAACAACCGCGCGATGATCCTCAGCGAGCGCTGCATCGACTGCGGCGAGTGCATCAAGGTCTGTACCCATCACGCCAAGATTGCCGTGACCGATCCGCTGGATGTGATCAAGCGCACGCGCTATGCCATCGCGCTGCCAGCGCCCACGCTCTATGCGCAGTTTCAGGGGGTGCACCAGGCGACGGCCATCATCGCGGCGCTGTTCCGCCTGGGGTTTGACGATGTATTCGAGGTCGCCCGTGGCGCGGAAGTTGTCTCCTACGCGATCAGCAAGATGCTCATCACGCAGGACAGGAAGCGGCCGGTGATTTCCTCGGCATGCCCTGCGATCGTGCGCATGATTCAGATCAACTTCCCCAGCCTGATTGACAACATCATCGACATTCTTTCTCCCATGGAGGCCGCTGCCAAGATCGCCAAGGAGGAGTTTGCCCGCAAACGCGGCGTGCCCATGGAGGAGATCGGCGCGTATTTCATTACGCCCTGTGCGGCGAAGATGACCGCTGTGCGCGCGCCCATCGGGCAGGAAAAATCCTATGTGGACGGCGTGATCTCCATACTCGACGTCTACACCGCCATGAGCGCGTTTCTCAAGGAGGGGTTTGAGCCCTTTGAGATCGAGCGTGCCAGTGCGGTGGGCATTGGCTGGGCGGCGCCCGGGGGCGAAGCGGTCGCCGTGGGTTCGCGCAACGCGCTGTGCGTCGACGGCATCGACAATGTGATGCGCGTGCTCGAGCAGATTGAGGATGACCGGTTTGACCGGCTGGATTACTTTGAGGGGCTGGCCTGTGTCAACGGCTGCCTGGGCGGGCCGCTGACGGTGGAAAACGGCTATGTGGCCAAAAACCGTCTCAGCCGCGTGATCAAGCGGGCCGATCAAAAGACGGTGCGCCGCAGCGACATCTTTGAAAACGCGCAGGAGACGCTGCGCATGACGGTGCCCATCCAGCCCAACAACGTGCTGCAGCTGGAAGGCACGCTCGTGGAGCGACTCAAAAAAGCGGAGCAGATCGAAGAGGTGCTCAGCACGCTGCCGGGCATTGACTGCGGTTCGTGTGGCTCTCCCACATGCCGCGCGCTGGCTTGGGACATTGTGCACGGCAACGCGAGCGAAATGAACTGCATTCATAAGCTGAATGCGCGCATCAGCGCGCTGGCAGCCCAGATGATCGAGCTGGAGCAATCCACCCGCTTTTCCAACCATCAGGAGGGGGACACGACGCAGAAGGAGTGACCGGAGATGAAGATTTCGGAATTTGAGGCCGTTTGTGACGCAAAGCGCCTGACCGCCGGTGATTCAGACCGGGAGATCACGGCCGGGTACACGTGCGACCTGCTCAGCCACGTGATGGGCCGGGGCCAAGCGGGCATGGCCTGGATCACCGTGCAGACGCACATGAACGTGATCGCAGTAGCATCGCTGCTGGATTTTGCGTGCGTCATCGTGCCGGAGGGCCTGCCGGTGGAGGCGCCGATTCTTTCAAAGGCAGATGAAGAGGGCATCGTTGTGCTCTCCAGCGGCAAGACCGCCTTTGAGCTGGTCACGATACTGGCCGCGCACGGCGTGGGGCCGGTATCCTGCGCATGAAGCTGTACGCGGATCTGCACATTCACTCGTGCCTGTCGCCCTGCGGCGATGAGCTGATGACGCCCAACAACATCGTGGGTATGGCGTACCTCAAGGGCCTTGACGTGATCGCGGTGTGCGACCACAACTGCGCGCGCAATCTGCCCGCGGTCCGTGAGGCGGCGCAGGCCATGGGTCTGGTGTTGCTGCCGGGCATGGAGCTGACCACGCGAGAAGAGGCGCACATGCTGTGCTACTTTGAAGACGTGGAGACGTGCCTGGCCTTTTCAGAGCGGATCTATGCGTATCTTCCGGACATTCCCAACCGCCCGCGCTACTTTGGCGAGCAGCTGGTGATGAACGGGCAGGACGAAATCATTGCCTCGGAGGAGAGGCTGCTTATCAGCGCGCTTGATCTGAGCTTTGAGGCGTGCGCCGGGCTGATTCGAGAGCACGGAGGGCTGTGCGTGCCGGCGCACATCAACCGCGGGACAAACGGCGTGCTCAACGCGCTGGGTTTTCTGCCGAAGGATATCCGCTATGACGCGCTGGAGGTATGTAGGCAGCTGCCCGTGCCGGGCGTGGATCTTGCCGGGTGGCGGGTTCTTGAATCTTCGGACGCACACAGGCTGGAGGATATCAGCGAGCGGGGATTTACACTCGAAGCGGGGGAAAAGAGTGCGCGCGCGGTATTTGCAGCGATCCGGGCGCATTGAAGGCGCCGGGGTTGAGGGCTGCGGCGGAAGGCGTAACCGGGTGCGCGGATGATATGAAGCTGTGCAAAAGCACGTCGGCAAGCAATTATCTCGTGCATTTTGGAGAAGGATATGCTATAATCAATTCATATGTTCGACAAGGATTTGACAAAGCGACAAGGAGGCTTTTTCATGCCAATGGATAACAAGGAGAAATTTGAAGCGCTTGACCGGGTGATCGACGAGCTCAAGCACGAGCAGGGCGCGCTGATGCCGATCATGCAGCGCGCGCAGGAGATCTTCGGCTATCTGCCGGAAGAGGTGCAAAGCCACATTGCCAAGGGGCTGGACATTCCGCTGAGCGATGTGTATGGCGTGGCGACATTCTACGCGCAGTTCAAGCTCAAGCCGATCGGCAAGTACAACATCGGCATTTGTCTGGGCACGGCGTGCTATGTTAAGGGCGCGCAACTTGTGCTCAACCGGCTGGAAGAGGTGCTGGGCGTCAAGGCAGGCGAGACTACGCCCGACGGCCTGTTCACCCTCAATGCGACGCGGTGCCTGGGCGCGTGCGGCCTGGCCCCGGTGATGATGGTAAACGATGATGTTTACGGCAGGCTGACGCCCGATCAGGTGCCGGGGATTATCGCGAAGTACCGTCTGGCCGAAAAGGCATGATGCGCGAGCTGGCGGACAATATCCTGGATATTGCCCAAAACGCAGTTGCGGCAAAGGCTACACTGCTGGAGATCGCGCTGGCGCTCAGCACCGCGCAGGACCGCATTACGCTTCAGTTTTGCGACAACGGCTGCGGCATGAGCCCCGAGATGGTTGGCGCCGTCGCCGATCCCTTCACCACCACGCGCAAAACGCGCAAGGTTGGGCTGGGGCTGCCGCTGCTCAAGCAGACCGCGCTGATGACCGGCGGTACATTTGACATCGAGTCGGAGGTGGGCAGGGGCACAAAGGTGAGCGTTTCATTCGGCCTTTCCCACATCGACCGACCGCCTCTGGGCGACGTGGCCGCCGCTTTGTATACGTTGGTGCTGCTCAATCCCCAAATGGATTTTGTATTTGACTGCCGCTGCGATGAACGAAGCTTTGTATTTGACACGCGCGTCATTCGCAAGACCATAGAACCGCTTGAAATCGACTGCCCCGAGGTCTCCGAGTGGGTCCAGGGGTATCTGAAACAGGAAATAGAACTGCTGCTTGGAGGGAACATTGCATGAAGTCATTGGAAGAACTTGCTCAGATCCGGGCGAAAATGCTGGCGCAGGTCAACATGAGAAAAGACGACAACATCGATACCCGCGTCGTGGTGGGCATGGCCACCTGCGGCATTGCGGCGGGCGCGCGGCCTGTGATGCTTGAGTTCCTCTCAGAGCTTAAGCGACGGGGGCTGAACAACGTGTCCGTTACCCAGACGGGCTGCGTGGGCATGTGCCGCCTGGAGCCGATGGTCGATGTCTATGTGAAGGGGCAGGACAAGGTCACTTATGTGCATATGACGCCTGAAAAGGTTGCGCGCATCGTCAACGATCACATCGTCAACGGCAGACCGGTCGAAGAGTACACGATCGGCCACCAGGAGTAACGGGAGGAAAGATATGGATCTGATCAGAGCGCATGTCATGGTCTGCGGAGGTACCGGCTGCACATCCTCGAACTCCGCGGGGGTGATCGCTGAATTTGAAAGGCTGCTCGCCGAAAAGGGCATGGACAACGAGGTTAAGGTCGTGCGGACAGGCTGCTTCGGCCTGTGTGAGGCCGGGCCGGTGGTCATCATCTACCCCGAAGGCGCGTTTTATTCCCATGTGAAGGTCACGGATGTGCCCCGTATCGTCGAGGAACACCTGATCAAGGGCCGCATCGTCAAGGACCTGCTCTACAAGGAAGCCATCGAGGAGGAGAAGATCAAGTCCCTCGACAAGGTGGATTTCTATAAAAAGCAAAAGCGCGTCGCGCTGCGCAACTGCGGCGTCATCGACCCCGAGAACATCGACGAGTACATCGCCTTTGATGGTTACCGTGCGCTGGGCAAGTGCATCACCGAGATGACCCGTAAAGAGGTCATCGACGTGATCCTCAAGTCCGGGCTGCGTGGCCGCGGCGGCGCAGGCTTCCCCACGGGCCTCAAGTGGAGGTTTGCCTACAACTCGCAGTCCGACAAGAAGTATGTCTGCTGCAATGCCGATGAGGGCGACCCCGGCGCATTCATGGATCGCTCCGTGCTTGAGGGCGATCCACATGTGGTGCTGGAAGCCATGGCTATCGCAGGCTATGCCATTGGATCGGATCAGGGCTATATCTACTGCCGCGCCGAGTATCCCATCGCCGTCAAGCGGTTGCAGATTGCCATTAACCAGGCCAGAGAATACGGCCTGCTGGGCAAGAACATTTTCGGCACCGATTTTTCGTTTGATATCGAGGTGCGCCTGGGCGCCGGCGCATTCGTCTGCGGCGAGGAGACCGCGCTGATGGTTTCCATCGAGGGCAACCGCGGCGAGCCGCGGCCCCGTCCGCCGTTCCCCGCGGTCAAGGGCCTGTTTGGCAAGCCCACCATCCTCAACAACGTCGAAACCTATGCCAACGTTCCCCAGATCATCAATAAGGGCTGGGAATGGTTTGCCTCCATGGGCACGGAAAAATCCAAGGGCACCAAGGTGTTTGCGCTGGGCGGCAAGATCAACAACACGGGCCTGGTGGAGGTGCCCATGGGCACCACGCTGCGTGAGATCATCTATGACATTGGCGGCGGCTGCCCCAACGGCAAGAAATTCAAGGCTGCGCAGACCGGCGGTCCCTCCGGCGGCTGCATTCCGGCCAGTCAGCTCGACGTGCAGATCGACTATGACAACCTGACTGCCATTGGCTCGATGATGGGTTCCGGCGGCATGATCGTCATGGATGAGGACAACTGCATGGTGGACATCGCCCGCTTCTTCCTCGATTTCACTGTCGATGAATCCTGCGGCAAGTGCGCGCCCTGCCGCATCGGCACCAAGCGTATGCTTGAGATCCTCGACCGCATCGTCAATGGCCAGGGCCGCGATGGTGACATCGAAAAGCTCGAGGAGCTGGCTACCACCATCAAGAGCACCGCGCTGTGCGGCCTGGGCCAGACCGCGCCCAATCCGGTTCTCTCCACCCTCAAGTATTTCCGCGATGAGTATGAGGCGCATATCTACGAAAAACGCTGCCCGGCCGGTCAATGCAAGGCGCTCGTCTCCTACAAGATCGATCCGGATAAGTGCAAGGGTTGCACACTCTGCGCCCGCAACTGCCCGGCCAACTGCATCTCCGGCCGCGTGCGCGAGCCGCATGTCATCGACAACACCAAGTGCCTCAAGTGCGGCACCTGCATTGAAAAGTGCAGGTTCGGCGCGATCACCAAGGGCTGAGAACCGGAAGGAGTGATTCTTCAACATGGAAATGGTTAATGTGACAATTGACGGTGCCCGCGTATCGGTTCCGGCCGGTACGACGGTGCTGCAGGCCGCTCATCAGGCGCATATCCGCATCCCCACCCTGTGTTTTCTCAAGGACATCAACGAGTTTGGCGCCTGCCGCATGTGCGTGGTCGACGTCGGCGCCCGCTCGCTTGCGGCGGCATGCGTGATGCCGGTCAGCGAGGGCATGGTCGTCAAGACCAACACCCCGGCTGTGCGCGCTGCGCGCAAGGCAGTGCTCGAACTGATTCTCTCCAACCACGAGCGCAAGTGCCTTTCCTGCGTGCGCAGCCAGAATTGCGAGCTTCAGGCGCTTGCCCGTGAGCTGGGCGTCGAAGAGAGCCGCTTTGAAGGCCCCAACATTGAGTATCCGCTCGATCTGTTCTCTCCGTCCATCGTTCGCGATCCGAACAAGTGCATTCTTTGCCGCCGCTGTGTGTCCATGTGCCGCAAGGTGCAGGGCATCGGCGCGATTGGCCCTGTGCTGCGCGGGTTTAAGACCGTCATCGCCCCGCCTTTTGACAAGAGCCTGAATGACACCAATTGCATTAACTGCGGACAGTGCATCACGGTCTGCCCGGTTGGCGCGCTGCGTGAAAAGGATGACACCGACAAGGTGTGGCAGGCGCTTTCCGACCCGGACAAGGTCGTTGTCGTGCAGCCCGCACCCGCCATCCGCGTGGCACTGGGCGAGGAATTCGGCCTGCCCATCGGCACGCGCGTGACCGGTAAAATGACCCAGGCCCTACGCCGCCTCGGCTTTGACAAGGTGTTTGACACCGACTTTGGCGCGGATCTGACGATCATGGAGGAGGCCACCGAGCTGATTGGCCGTATTCAGAACGGCGGTGCGCTGCCAATGTTCACCTCCTGCTCGCCGGGCTGGATCAAGTACGTTGAGCACAACTATCCGGAGCTGATCCCGAATTTGTCCACCTGCAAGTCTCCCATGGAAATGGAAGGCGCCATCATCAAGAGCTACTATGCGCTGCAGGCGGGCATCAATCCCGAGGACATCGTAGTTGTGGGTGTCATGCCCTGCACTGCCAAGAAGTTTGAGGCTGCCAGGCCGGAGATGAAGGTCAATGGATTGCGCTCGGTGGATATCTCCATCACCACGCGAGAGCTGGCACGCATGATTCGCGAGTCGGGTATCGACTTTGTCAGCCTGCCTGACGAAGAGGACTTCGATGAGCTGGTGGCCCAGTCCACCGGCGCGGCGGCGATCTTCGGCGCAACGGGCGGCGTTATGGAGGCTGCCCTGCGCACGGCGGCGGATGTGTTGGAGGGACGCAGCCTCGAACAGGTCAATTACACCGAAGTACGCGGCATCGAGGGCATCAAGGAGGCCACGTTTACGCTTGCGGGCAAGGAACTCAAGGTGGCGGTAGCGCACTCTACCGGCGCGGCCAAGAAGCTCATTGAGCGAATCAAGGCGGGCGACGCGAGCTATGCGTTCATCGAGGTCATGGCGTGCCCGGGCGGTTGTGTCAACGGCGGCGGTCAGCCAATCGTTTCTGCCTACAAGCGCATGGATATCGACCCGCGCGTGGAGCGCGCCAAGGGCCTGTATGCGGAAGATGAGGCGAAGGTGCTGCGCAAGTCGCACGAGAACCCGGATGTCAAGAAGCTGTATGCGGACTTCCTGGGTGAGCCGAACGGCCACAAGGCCCACAAACTGCTGCACACGACCTACACGCCCAGGGCGTAAGGAACGGACAAACACAAAAACAGGGGCTCCTGCCGCAATGCCGCGGCAGGAGCCCCTGACAGTGTGTCGAAAAAGTCCGCCTACGGCGTCCTTTTCCGAGAGTTGAACGCTGTTTCCCTCTCGTCCCTGCGGGACTCCCGGGCGGGAAACAGCGCAAGGAAACCT
>DVJV01000180.1 GCA_018716525.1 Candidatus Ventricola gallistercoris | reverse complement strand
ACAGCCCGCCATCTGCGGGGTGAACATGTTCAACCCCCGCTCGACGTTTGAGACGTTCGTTGTGGGTTCCTCCAACCGGTTTGCGCACGCCGCCTCGCTGGCCGTGGCCGAGGCGCCCGGCGTGGCCTATAACCCGCTGTTCCTCTATGGCGGCGTGGGACTGGGCAAAACCCATCTGATGCACGCCATCGGGCACTTCATTCAGGATCACTTTCCCAACATGCACATGCTCTACCTGCCCAGCGAGACATTTACCAACGAGCTCGTTTCCGCCATCAAGAACAACAAGAACGTCGAATTCCGCAACCGCTTCCGCAATGTCGACGTGCTGATGATCGACGATATTCAGTTCATCGCGGGGCGCGATTCCACGCAGGAGGAATTCTTCCACACGTTCAACGCGCTGCACAGCGCCGGCAAGCAGATCATCATCAGTTCCGATAAACCGCCGCGCGAAATCGCAAGGCTTGAGGAGCGACTGCGCTCCCGCTTTGAGTGGGGCCTGATTGCCGACATCCAGAAGCCCGACTTTGACACTCGAATCGCCATCCTGCGCAAGAAAGCCGAAAACGAGGGCATCGAGATCAGCGACGAAATGCTCGAGCTCATCGCCGGGCGCATCGAGAGCAACATCCGTGAGCTGGAAGGCTCGCTCACCCGCGTCAACGCCTATGCCAAGCTCAATCACTGCCCGATCAGCGAAGAGGTCATCGCTCACGCGCTGCACGACATCGCGGTGGTGCGCGATCCCAAGCGCATTACACCCGACGTGATCATCGACAGCGTCGCGGGGTACTATGGGCTGTCTGCCGATGTGCTGCGCGGCGATTCCCGCAAGAAGGAGATCGCCACGGCCCGGCACGTGGCCGTGTATTTGACGCGCGAGATGACCGGATTGAGCCTGCCGCGCATCGGCGATGCCTTTGGCCGGGACCACTCCACGATCATCAACTCGTGCGACAAGGTCACCAAGATGCTGGAAACCTCCCAGGAGATGAAGGCCTCCATCGCCGACCTCAAAAAGATCATCACGGAGAAGTGACGGTGCACACCTCCGCCTGATCAATTGAATCCATGTAAAAAGCGAAACAGCCCGCCGCGCTTTGCGCGCCGCACAGGAGCTGTTTCGCTTTTTTGTGTTTCGGAAAGATTTCGATTGTATGCGATTGGGGCTTTCCATGCATGCTTTACACAGATCCGCCTCTTCTCACTCGCAAACGATGCAGCAGGCTGCGCCGAGACGATTCTCGTTCAAAACCGCCCGTCACTCGGTCCCGCCCAGAATCAATTCGGGTTCCTTGCGCTCGGCGCACGCCTTCTTGAGCTTTCTGGCCGCCAGCGTCAGCATCAGCGGGCTGAGCGCACGCGCATGCTCCGGGCAGACGGTCACGCAGCGCATACAGGTGATGCAGGTCTTTTCGTCGGTCAGCGAAGGATTATCCCTCGGGATAGCGCCCACCGGGCACAGCGAGGCGCACTTGCCGCAGCCCGTGCACCGCTTGTTCGCCTTGGGATGCATGGGCACGCCGCCAAACGGCCGGTACCGCTCTTTGGCAGGCAGATCGAGCGGCGGCGTCTCCTCACCGGCGAGCCTCTGCGCAATCTCTTTGCCAAAGTCTTTCAATTGCTGCACGTCCGCATCATCCGGCCTGCCGGCAGCAATGGAAGGCACGATGCTGTGCTGGGCAATGGCGCGCACCGCCGCCACCGGCAAAAATCCCGCTGCCACTGCCACATCCCGCAGTTCACAGAGCGTATCCTCGTCATGACGGTTGCCATAGACGCTCACCAGCACAGCGCGCGCGCCGCCGCCCTGCACCGAGGCAATGCGCTGCGCCGCGATCTCGGGCACACGCCCGCCGAAGGACGGCACGGCAATGAGGCAGACATCCTGGGATGTAAAGCACACGCTGCGCTGACCGTTGAGCGTAAGGGAAAGATCCACATACTCGGCGTGCTCCGCCATGGCCTCTGCCAGCAGCACAGCCACCTTGCGCACGCCGCCCGTGGGACTAAAAAACAGGACATTGAGATGCATGATGCTCCTCCTTCTATGCGCGGCACACATCGCCGCGCACAATTCTTCTACGCTGCCCGCAAGGCAACCATGCCACCCGGGCACTTCTGCGGTGGGACCGGGGCTTCGCCGCGCATCACTTGCCAACGCAAAACCGCGCGAATACCTCGGAAATCACCTGTTCATTGAGGGTCTCCCCCGTAATCTCCCCCAGCACATCAAGCGCTGCCGAGAGATCCACCGCGGCGACATCCAGCGGCATTCCCGCATCGATAGCCGCTGCAGCATCCTGCAACGACTGGCAGGCGCGCCTGGCCGCCTCGACATGGCGCGCCTGCGACAGCGCGCCCGATTCCGCTCCAATCTCTGGCACAAAGGCCAGCAACGCCGCGCGCAGATCATCGAGCCCTTCACCGCGCGGGGCACAGACGGTGATGTGCGGAACATCTCCCACGCACGCGCGAATCTGCGCATCGGTCACCACCGTGGGCAGATCCCCCTTGCTGAGCACCACGATGTGCGGCGCCAGCCCGCCCAGGGCCTGCACATCCGCCTCTTCCACCGGGCTGGACCCGTCGAGCACCAGCACGCGCACATCCGCCTGGTCAAGCGCCTTTTTGGCGCGCTCCACGCCGATGCGCTCGACCGCATCCTCCGTTGCGCGCAAACCGGCCGTATCGGTGAGCACCACGCGCACGCCATCCACCTGCACGCATTCCGTCAGCGTGTCACGTGTGGTGCCCGGCACATCGGTAACAATGGCGCGTTCCCCGCCCAGCAACGCATTGAGCAGGCTGCTCTTTCCTGCATTGGGCCGCCCGCAAAGCACCACGCGCAGCCCCTCGTCCTCAATGCGTCCGGCGCGCGCATCGCAGCTGTGCAAAAGCTGATCTGCAAGCGTCCGGCAGGCCTGTGCCACCTCCTGCGCGGTCTGCACTTCCTCCACCTCATCGGGGAAGTCAATCGCCGCGGCGATCTGCGAAAGCTGCGTGACCACCGCCTCCCGCGCCGTGCGCACATATGCCGACACGCCGCCTTCCATCTGCCTGACGGCGCTGCGCATGGCCCGCTCGCTGCCCGCACGGATCATCCGCATGACGCCTTCCGCCTGTGTCAGATCAATGCGGCCATTCATGAATGCCCGGCAGGTAAACTCCCCCGGCTTGGCCATTCGCGCCCCGGCGTTCATCATCAGCAGCAATATCCGCCGCACAAGCGCTTGCGAACCGTGGCAGTGAATCTCCCCCACATCCTCGCGGGTATAGCTGTGCGGCGCACGCATGAGCACGGCCATTGCCTCATCGACGACCTCATCGCCCTCGACGACGCGTCCAAACGTCAGCATCCGGTTCTGCAGCGGCCTTCCGTTGCGCGCACGGAACACCCTGTCCATCACCTGGCAGCACAGGGGCCCGCTTACACGCACGATGGCAATTCCGCCTTCGCCCGGCGCCGTTGCCTGGGCCGCGATGGTATCCACGCTCTGCTCCACGTCTTCCGTCCCCCTCGCACATGGCACTGCGATGCGGCTACAACGCCGCACACCTTCCTTCTGAATTATAGCACAGCGCAGCGCGGTTGAAAAGCGCGCAAACCGTCTGTCCTCCTTGATACATCCTGCCGAATTTCCACGGATCTGCGAACTTTTTCCGCACTTCTCTTGATTTCAAACGGAGAACTGTGTAGAATGGTTCTGTATCCGTTCATTCGCATGATCACTGTGAATCAAAGGAGGTCCTTTTCCCGTGCAGAATGTGCAGCGCATTATCATCGTGGATTTCGGCGCGCAGTACACCCAGCTCATCGCACGCCGCGTGCGCGAAGCGAACGTGTTTTGCGAGGTCGTTTCCTATCTGACGCCTCTGTGCGATATCATGGGCAAAAACCCCGTGGGCATCATCCTCTCCGGTGGCCCCGCTTCCGTGCTTGATGCCGATGCCCCGCGCATTGATCCCGCCATTTTCGAGCAGAATGTGCCCGTGCTGGGAATCTGCTACGGCATGCAGCTCTCCGCTTATACACTCGGCGGCACCGTCGAGCGCGCCGCTCAGCGCGAATATGGCCGCGTTCCGGTGGAATTCGACCTCTCCAGCCCGCTCTTTGCCGGCATGAAACCCCGCTCCATCGCCTGGATGAGCCACACCTATCACGTAACCACTGCCCCCGAGGGCTTTACCTCCATTGCCCACAGCGAAAATTGCGCGTTCTGCGCCATGGCCGACTCCAAGCGCCGTCTGTACGCTGTCCAGTTCCACCCCGAAGTCACCCACAGCGAAGAAGGCCAGCTCGTGCTGCGCAACTTCCTCTACAATGTCTGCGGATGCACCGGCGACTGGACCATGAGCGCGTTCATCGACCGCACCGTTCAGGCCATCCGCGATCAGGTCGGTCCCAGCGGCAAGGTCATGCTCGGCCTCTCCGGCGGTGTCGATTCCTCCGTGGCCGCCGCGCTCATCTCTCGCGCCATCGGCGACCGGCTCACCTGCGTATACGTGGACCACGGCTTCATGCGCAAGAACGAGACCGAATCCGTGCGCGAGGTCTTCACCCACCAGTTCCCGGTCAACCTGATTGTCGTGGACGCGGGCAAGCGTTTCCTCGACAAGCTCGCAGGCATTTCCGATCCCGAGGAAAAGCGCAAGCGCATCGGCGGTGAATTTGTTTACTGCTTCTCCGATGAGGCGCGCCGCCTGCAGGGTGTGGAGTTCCTCGCCCAGGGCACGATTTACCCGGATGTGATCGAATCCGGCTCGGTCAAGGGCAGCGCCGTGATCAAGTCGCACCACAACGTGGGCGGCCTGCCGGCCGACGTGCGTGCCCGCTTTACCGGCGGTCTTGTCGAGCCGCTGCGGATGCTTTTCAAAGATGAAGTGCGCAAGGTCGGCGAAGAGCTGGGCATGCCTCACGACATGGTCTGGCGTCAGCCGTTTCCCGGCCCGGGTCTGGCCATCCGCATTATGGGCGAGATCACGCCCGAAAAACTGGAGACCGTTCGCGAGAGCGACGCCATCCTGCGCGAGGAAATCGCCCTGGCTGGCCTCGACCGAGACATCAATCAGTATTTCACGGTGCTCACCAACACCCGCACTGTCGGCGTGATGGGCGACGAGCGTACGCACGACTTTGTGCTCGCCATTCGTGCCGTGACCACGGACGACTTCATGACCGTGGATTGGGCGCGCATCCCCTACGACCTGCTGGCCAAGATTTCTGCCCGAATCGTCAACGAGGTGCCGCGCGTCAACCGCGTGGTATACGACATCACCACCAAGCCGCCGGCAACGGTGGAGTGGGAATAACCGTCAGAGCGGCACAATTCCGCATGAATACAGGCTTTTTTGCCTGTCATTGCAGCTCTTGATACTGGATTTGATACGATTCGTGTGCGCCCAGAATTCTCAAGAGAATACTCACAAAGAGGCAAGCAAAAACGCCCTGCTGAACGACAAATTCAGCAGAGCGTTTT
>DVJV01000179.1 GCA_018716525.1 Candidatus Ventricola gallistercoris | reverse complement strand
TCCATGGCGGCGGCTTTGGCGGCGGTGGATCGCGCGGCGGCGGTGGCGGCCGCAGCTTCTGATGGAGTCAGACCGCCTGTGCTTTTGCAATGCGGCGTATGCTCTACCAGACGGCGCAACAGAATCTGGTTTTTAAATGACTGAAAACAGGGTCCTCCCGTTGCAGGTGTTTGCAATGGGAGGACCCTTATTTGATATGATCAAAGTGGCCGGTGCAAAGCCGGCGGGGCATCACTTGTGGTACAGCGTGTTGCGCTCGTAGACGGGCTCGCAGGTGATGTTCATGCCCAGGCGCTTGAAGACATTGTCATCCACCGAGGAGACGATGACCGTCGTGTGCACATCGCAGCCATTGAGCGCGCTGAGCTGCTCCATGGCGTGCATGGCGTTTTCATCGGTCGCGGCGCTAATGGCCAGGGCCAGAAGCATTTCGTCGGTGTGCAGGCGGGGGTTGAGGCTCTTCATGTAGTTGGTCTTGAGCGTCTGAATAGGCCCGATGACCGTCGGGGAGATGAGCTTGATCTCATCGGGAATGCCCGCAAGCACCTTGAGCGCGTTGAGCAGCGCCGCGGAGGAGGAACCAAAGAGCTCCGTCGTGCGCCCGGTGACGATGGTGCCATCCGGCAGCTCGATGGCGGCGGCGGGGGCGCCTGTCCGCTCGGAGACGGCCAGCGATGCGGGAACGACGCCACGCATCTGGGGCTCGATGTTGGTGGTCCGCATCAGAAGCTGAATCTTTTGCAGCTCTTCCTCGGAAGCGAGGCCCTGGCGCACGAGGCACGCGGTCTTGTAGTAGCGGCGGATGATCTCCTGGCGCGAGGCCTCGCAGCAGACCTCGTCATCGGTGATGGCAAAGCCCGCCATGTTGACGCCCATGTCCGTGGGGCTCTTGTAGGGGCACTCGCCGTAGATCCGCTCAAAGATGGTGCGCAGCACCGGGAAGATTTCAATGTCCCGGTTGTAGTTGACCGTCGTCTCGCCGTAGGCTTCCAGGTGGAACGGGTCGATCATGTTCACATCGTTCAGATCGGCCGTCGCCGCTTCATAGGCCAGGTTGACCGGGTGCTTGAGCGGCAGGTTCCAGACGGGGAAGGTTTCAAACTTCGCATATCCCGCCTTGATGCCGCGCTTGTGCTCGTGGTAGAGCTGGGAAAGGCACGTGGCCATCTTGCCGCTGCCCGGGCCCGGCGCCGTGACGACGACCAGCGAGCGGGTTGTCTCGATATAGTCGCTGCGGCCATACCCCTCGTCGCTGACGATGAAATTGATGTCCGAAGGATAGTTCGCAATGCGGTAGAGCCGGTAGACCTTCAGCCCCAGGGCCGTCATGCGCTTTTCAAACACAGCGGCGGAGGGCTGGTCGGCATACTGGGTCAGCGCGATGCTGCCCACATACAGGCCGAACCCGCGGAATACGTCGATCAGGCGGATCACGTCGGTGTCGTAGGTGATGCCCAGATCCCCGCGCTGCTTGTTCTTTTCGATGTCGCCCGCGTTGATGGCGATGACGATTTCTGCCTGATCGCGAAGCTCCAGCAGCATGCGGATCTTGTTGTCCGGCTCAAAGCCGGGCAGAACCCGGGAGGCATGGTAGTCGTCAAACAGCTTGCCGCCAAACTCCAGGTAGAGCTTGCCGCCGAACTGGCGGATGCGCTCGCGAATGCGCTCGGATTGCATGGTGATATACTTGCGGCTGTCAAAACCGGTCTTCTTCATTTGCTTTCCCCCATTGTCGTCGGTCGGTGTGCCGGACTGTGTGGCGCGGCGCACGGTGCTGTTTGCTAAATAGCCTGCCAAGTCAGCAGGTGTGCCTGCCGGTTTATCCGCTGCGCTTGGGCATATCCGGCGCCATGCGCCCGGCGCGCACGCCGCCGAAAACCCGAAGCCCCGGCGCGCAGCCGTCAAAGGCAAAATCGCATACGCGCGTCGTCGTGGGCATCTTGACAAAAGAAAGATGCGTACACCCGAAAAACGCCATGCGGCCCACGCTGCTTGTGCCCCAGGGGAGCGTGACCTGCGAGAGGCTATCACAGCCTGCAAATGCGCTGTCGCCCACACGCTCCAGCCCGCGCTCAAACGATGCGCTCATCAGCTGACGGCAACCGAAAAAGGCGCTTTCGCCGATATCCCGCACGCCGCCGCCGATGACGAGCTGCTCCAGCGTAGCGCACGCAAAAAAGGCCTTGGGCGCGATGGCGCCAATGCGCTTGCCGCACAATTCATAGGGAATTTCGATGCGCCGGACGCCATCCTGCCGGGGGCCGGTGACGGTCAGCGTGCCGTCTTCCTCCTCCCGCAGCAGAAGGTCGGGGTCCTCTTTCCAGCTCTGGGAGTCGAACATCAGCCCGTTGAGCTCCGCATACTGGCGGGCGGGCGCATCCTGCGCACCATAGAGCCGCAGCTGCTTGCTGCAGCCGAAAAACACGCCTCCGCCAAAGTTGGTGACGCTCACGGGGATATCCACACGCTTGAGCGCGGCACATTTGGAAAAGCACGAAGGCGCCAGGGCCTGCACGCCGGGTTCCATGCGAACGTGTTCAAGCTGCGTACACTTGGCAAAGGCGAGCGTACCCACGCGCGCCACGCTTCCGGGCAGGATGAGCTGGCGCAGATGCGTGCAGCCGGAGAAGGCCATCTCGCCGATCTGGCGCACAGAGGGCGGCAAAATGACGCGCCGGAGCGCCGTGCACCCCTCAAACGCATGGGGGGCAATGGCCGTCACCGGGCAGGCGCCCGCTTCAAACTGAATGTCCAGATCGTCCGCTTCCCGGTCGATGCACCGCATGGCGGTCAGCGTGCCGTCGCCATTGTCGGCAAATTCGATGACGTGGCGGCCTACCATCGCATAGGCGGCATTGGCCTGAAGCTCCGCGCGCACGCGCATGTATGCAGAAGGCGCGACCGGGCCGGGAGGCGTGCTCAAAGGCACACCGGAGGCCGGCGGCGCACTCACAGGAGCCCCGGGCGCGGGGCGCATCCCCATGGGCGTTTCGGAAGGGGCGGAGGAAGCCTGGCTGTCATCTGGCGGTGCGACAAGGGGTGCCTGGCGCGGGGCAGCGGGTTCGCTCTCCGGAAGTGCGGTGGGAAGGGCGTCTGTTTGCGTTTGGCGCCAGGGACGGGGCGAAATTCCGCCGACAGGTGTGCTGAACCCATCCTGTCCCATCGCATACTCCTTCTCCGCGCCCGGCTCTTCTGTGCGCGCCGGGCCAAATCTTCTTGACAGCATCGCTTATCCTCCGAAATTTGTCACATTACCCATTATTATAGCATTGCCAGGCGCGCATTTCAATCCCGGCAGGGAATATCTGAAAGGGGCTTTTGGCAAAAAACGGCTTGATCTTTCGCAAAACGCTTGACAGATTGAATGAGCCGATGTATCATAGTGATATCAAACCGATATCATCTCATTCAAAGGAGAGTGCTCTGTATGGAAAAGCAGAACCATGAATGCATGCAAAGGAAAACGCCTGCAGAAAAAGTGGCAACGCACGCGGGCGGAATGCGGATGCTGGTGATCATTCTGGCCGGGCTGATCGTCTCGGTTGCCCTCATGGTATTGGCCATCCGCCGCCTGGCGGCTGGAGACAGCCTTCTGCCGAATGTGATCTTTCTGCCGCATGCCAATGGCCTTGCGGGAGGACTTTTGCTGACGCTGAGCCTCCTCGGGCTGACCGCCTTTTGCATTTTGCTGGGCGGGCTCAAGGTGCTTGCGCCCAACCAGGCCTATGTCTTCACGCTCTTTGGGCAGTATGCGGGTACCCTCAAGGAGCCGGGGTTCTACTTTGTCAATCCCTTTTCGTCGGCAAACGCGCCTGTGAAAGCGGGGGCGGAAGCGGCGGTTTCACTGCAGGAGGAATCCAAGGGCAGCTACAAGATCAACCTGCCCAGCCGGAAGATCTCCCTGCGCACACGCACGCTTGACAACCGCAAGCAGAAGGTCAACGACGCGCTGGGCAACCCGATCATCATCGGCTCGGTGGTCATCTGGCATGTGGAGGACCCGACGGCGGCCGTTTTTGCGGTGGAGAATTTCGAGGAGTACCTGTCCATCCAGTGCGACTCCACGATCCGCAACATCGCCCGTCTGTATCCCTACGACACCATGGAGGATGGCACGGATGAAAAGACGCTGCGGGGCAGCAGCAGCGAGATCTGCGAGATCATGCAGCAGGAGCTCAGCGAGCGCGTGCGCGGCGCAGGCCTGGTCATTGAGGATGTGCGCATCACCACGCTGGCCTATGCCGAGGAGATTGCAGCGGCCATGCTGCAGCGCCAGCAGGCGGTGGCGATCATCGCCGCCCGGCAGAAGATCGTGGAGGGCGCGGTCAGCATGGTGAAGATGGCCATCGACCAGCTTGGCGAGGAGGAGATCGTCGTGCTGGATGAGGAGCGCAAGGCCGCAATGGTCTCAAACCTCTTGGTGGTGCTCTGCGGCAACAAGGATGCACAGCCCATTGTCAACAGCGGCAGCATCTATTGACGGGAGGTGGATTCCCTGCTTAGCGAGGAGGAGATTCTGGAACGGGAAAACCGCCTGAAGGAGCGCCTTTTGCGCATCGAAGCGCTGGAGGCAGAGGCTATCCGGCGGGAAAAGGCGGCCAAAGAGAAGGAGAAGGCCAAAAAGCAGGTGCTGCTGCGCCTGCCTACCTCCCTGTGGGATGAGATTGCCGCCTGGGCGGAGGATGATTTCCGCTCTATCAATGCGCAGATCGAGTTTCTGCTGACCGAAGCGGTCAGAAAGAGGCGCAAGAAGGGGGATGCATCCCCCCGGGGAGAAGCCTAGGAAAAAGCCAAAACTGCCGTCCGGGAAAAGGCGGCAGTTTTCTTTTGCGCCGCCCTGTGCTATACTCATGGAAACAAAAGAAGGAAGGGATCAACATGCAGCCCATTCGCATCCGGACGGCCTGTGTGCAGGACGCGCAGGCCTTGCTGCGGATCTATGCGCCCTATGTGACCGATACGGCCATCACATTTGAATACGATGTGCCCACGGTGGAGGAGTTCAGAAGGCGCATTGAAAATACGCTCAAAAAGTATCCCTATGTCGTGGCTATGGCGGGCGAGGAGATCGTAGGCTACGCCTATGCTGGCCCCTTTCAGACGCGTGCGGCTTACCAATGGGCGGTGGAGACGGCCATCTACGTCCGCCGGGATGGACGCCGCATGGGGGTAGGCAGGCGGCTGTACGACGCGCTGGAGCAGGCGCTGCGCGCCCAGGGCATTCTCAACATGAATGCGTGCATCGCCTACCCGCGCGCGGAAGATGCCTATCTGACGCGCGACAGCGTGCGTTTCCACGAGCGGCTGGGCTACCGTCTGGTGGGGCAGTTCCAGGCTTGCGGCTACAAGTTTGGCAGATGGTATGACATGGTGTGGATGGAGAAGCACATCGGCGCGCATGTTTTGCCCCAGCCGCCGGTCAGGCGCTTTGATGAAGTGCGCGGCGCGCTTGAAGAGGCGTGGCAGGCGGAGGGATGAGCATGAAAGGGTTTGTGCGCGAACACCCGGCATTTTCCCTGTGCGGGCTCAATTGCGCGCTGTGCGGGTTGCACCTGGGCGGGCACTGCCCCGGCTGTGGCGGCGGAGAGGGCAACCAGAGCTGCGCCCTCGCGCGCTGCGGTATGGCGCACGGCGTGGCATACTGCACGGATTGCCCGCTTTACCCCTGTGCCCGTTATGAGGGGGCAGACGAAGAGGACAATAGCTTTATCTCCACGATGCACCGCCGGCAGGATCTTTCACGCATGGCGGCCGTGGGGGAGACGGCCTATCTTGAGCAGCTGAGCGAGCGGGCCGAAGTTTACCGCGCGCTGGAGGCGCGCTACAACGACGGGCGCAGAAAGACGCTCTTCAGGCAGGCGGTCAACCTGCTGCCGCTTGAAGATGTGCGTGCGCTCCTTCCGGCCCTGGAAGCGGAAGTCCGGGCGGATGAAGACGTGAAGTCGCGCGCAGCGCGGGCGGCAGCCTGCATCGCAAAGCGGGCGGAGCAGCAGGGCATCTCTCTGAAAACGCGAAAAAAACCGGCGCAGCCATCGCCTACGCCGGAAGAATAAAGAAAGCGTGCGCCCGCAGATGGGTGCGGAAGAATGCGCAACCGGGCAAGCCTGCCGCAGTTATGCGCCGGGGAAAGCCCGGTCCATGGCCCGCACGATGGGCGGCACGATTACAAGCTGGAGGATGATGCCGGGAATGGCGTTGATAAAGCCGTTGGTGACAAACAGCTGCCAGGTGAATGTGCCGGCCGTAAAGCCATAGAGCACGAGGCTGGCCAGGCCCCACACGATGCGCCCGGCGACCATGGCGCCGATGAGCGATGCGTAGAGCATGGGCAGTGTGGCGGGCAGGCGGCGGCGCAGCCAGCCGGAGAGGACGCCATAAGCGGCAAGCTCAAAGGCCATGGCGGCAGCGGTGGGCATCAGCGGAGGCATTCCAAAGAGAACGCTGCGCAGCAGCGGCAGCACGGCGCCTACGGCGAGCCCCCAGAAGGGGCCGCAGGCCATGCCCGCGATGAATACGGGCAGGTGAAGCGGGCAGAGCATGTTGCCAATGCCCTGAATCTGGCCCGTGAGGAAGGGGAGCAACAGGCCCACGGCCAGCAGCATGGCCGTGGCGGTGAGTTTGCGAACGGAAGAAGCGGTACGCATAAATTCATTCTCCTTTGCATGGGCGTCAAGCGCCGGAACAACAAAAAGGCCATGAGGAACAGCGCCGGTTCACCGGCGCAGCGCCTTCATGGCCGATCACTCATGGGTGTTAATGCCGTCTTCAGACGGCTTCACCAGTATACAGGAGCGCACCGGGCTTGTCAAGCCCGATTGTCCGGGACGGCGCGCCTGTATCGGGCTATTTTGTGCGGATGCGCGGGCTGGGAGAGGTTGCCCGGCGGCGCGCGATGCGGTATAATGAAAGACAGAAAGCATAAAAGAGCATACAGGAGGGCATGAGCATGGAACTGAAGACCATTTTATCGGCAGTCGATCACACGCTCCTCAAGCCGGAATCCACCTGGGCGCAGATCCGGGAGATTTGCGACGACGCCATGACGTATCATACCGCCACGGTCTGCATTCCCGCGTGCTATGTTGCCGCATGTAAGGCGTACATGGCCGATCGCGCGGACAAGGTGGGCGTGTGCACGGTTATCGGTTTCCCGACGGGATACGCCACCACACGCACCAAGGTGTTTGAAGCGGAAGATGCCATCCGCAATGGAGCCGATGAGATTGATATGGTCATCAACATCGGCATGCTGCGCGACGGGCGCGACGACGAAGTGCTCGAGGAGATCAATGCGGTCAAGGCTGCGTGCGCAGGCCACACGCTCAAGGTGATCATTGAGACGTGCCTGCTCACGCAGGAGGAGAAGGTGCGCATGTGCGACATCGTCTCCCGGTCGGAGGCGGATTTCATCAAGACTTCCACCGGCTTTTCCACCGCGGGCGCCACGTTTGAGGATGTGGCCCTCATGAAGGCGCACATGGCCCCCGGCAAGGGCATCAAGGCGGCGGGCGGCATCGCTTCCCTGGCGGATGCGGAGCGCTTTCTGGAGCTGGGCGCCACACGGCTGGGCACCAGCCGGATCATTAAACTCGTCAAGAATGAAGAGGCTTCCGGTTACTGAGACGCAAATCAAAAAATGGGTGTAAATCCCTGCCCGAATCCAAAGAAAATGATTGACATTCATAGAAAAAACTGATATCATAGGCAGGTAAGCCGCTCGGGGCTGGTGTGTAAAACGCCGCAAGGCTACCAAAACCCGGCGAGTAAATCATAGGAGGTGTCACCACATGTACGCGATCATTGCGACTGGTGGCAAACAGTACCGCGTCAGCGAAGGCGACGTGATCTACATTGAGAAGATTGATGCGCAGGTTGACTCCACGGTTGCTTTTGACGTCCTGCTCGTGGGCAACGACGGCGAGGTCAAGATCGGCACGCCGGTTGTCGAGGGGGTCAAGGCTGAGGGCAAGGTCGTCGGTCAGGTTCGTGGCGAGAAGATCGTTGTCTTCAAGTACAAGTCCAAGAAGAACTACCGCCGCAAGCAGGGCCATCGCCAGCCGTACACCAAGGTGGAAATCACCAAGATCGGCTAAGTCATGACCCGGGTTACGATCTATACCTCCGGCAGCAGCGTGCGCGGGTTTGAAGCCTGCGGCCACGTCGGCGCAAGGAGGGTGCGGGGGGTTGATCTGGTCTGCTGCGCGGTATCCACGCTGACGCAGGCCGGGGTAAACGCCCTGGAGACCGTTGCCGGGGTTGTGCCCCAGGTGACGGTGGAGGACGGCTTCCTGCGATGCATCCTGCCTGACGGGATCGAGGAAGAGAAGCACGCCCGCGCACAGATCGTTCTGCAAACGGTGATCTCAGGACTCAAGGACATTGAGCAGGTCTATCCGAATCTGGTTCGGATCAAGCAAGAAGAATGGAGGCAAGCAGATGCTTAAGATGAATCTTCAGCTCTTCGCTCACAAGAAGGGCACCGGTTCTTCCCACAACGGCCGCGACAGCGAGTCTAAGCGCCTGGGCGCGAAGCGTGCGGACGGCCAGTTCGTTCTGGCGGGCAACATCCTGTACCGTCAGCGCGGCACCCACATTCATCCCGGCACCAACTGCGGCATCGGCGGCGATGATACCCTGTTCGCGCTGGTGGACGGCGTCGTCCGCTTTGAGCGCATGGGCAAGAAGAAGACCCGCTGCAGCGTGTATCCGGTCGCGCAGTAAGGAAGGTTTTAAAAAAGAGCGTCTGCTTTCAGGCGCTCTTTTTTTGTGTACGTGAAAGCCATTCGGGCAAGAAAGGAACGGTCAGGCGGCAGGCGCCTGGCGCTCAATCTTGCCCAGCCAGTCTGAACGCAGATAGTACACCGTAAACACGATGGCGCTCAGGCACCAGGTGATCGGGTAGCCCCAGGAAACTGCCTGCAACACGGGGAAGAAGTGCGTAGCCACAGTCACATACGGCACGCGGATGACGCACCAGCAAACGGCCATGACGGCCAGGGAGACAGTCGCTTTGCCCGCGCCGCGGAATATGGCGGCCATGGCGTGCGTATAGGCGAGCAGAAAGAAGAAGGGCGTGGTGGTGCGCTCGTGCAGCACACCGAAGGCAATCACCTCGGGATTGCGGTCAAACAGCGCGATCAGGTGCGGCGAGAGGATAAAGATCACCAGCGCGATGGTTTCGGCCATGATCACGTTGAGCAAAAGGCCGATGCGTATGCCTTTGCGGACGCGGTCATAGCGCCGGGCGCCGAGATTCTGGCCGATAAACGTGGTCATGGCCATGGTGAAGCAGGTAACGGACAGGAATGCGAAGCCCTCGATGCGTGCATGTGCGCCGCAGCCCGCCATGGCAGCCGCGCCGAATGCGTTGATGTTGGATTGCACGACCACGTTGGCGATGGAGATGATGCTGCTGGCCAGGCCCGCAGGCAGTCCGTTTTGCAGGATTTCGCGCAGCGCACCGCGGTCAAAGCGGATTTCCCGGAGGAAAACGCGGTAGTCACGGTCGCTATGAAGCAGGCGGATCATGCACAGCACGGTGCTGACCACCTGGGAGATGGCCGTAGCCGCCGCAGCCGAGGCGACGCCCCAGTGGAAGACGCCAACGAACAGCAGATCGAGCGCAATATTGATGAAAGAGGAGATCATCAGGTATTGCAGGGGGTGCTTGCTGTCGCCGACAGCTTGCAAAATGCCCATGCAGATGTTGTAGAGCACGAAGGCCAGCGAGCCGTAGAAATATGTGCGGAAGTAGCGAATGGATTCGGGCAGCACCGTAGGGGGCGTGCCCATCATGCGAAGCAGCACGGGCGTGGCGGTGACCCCCACGACGGTGAGCAGCATGCCGGCGGCGATGCCGAAGGCGAGCATCGTGTGGATGCTCTTTCGGATGGCGGGCAGATCGCGCGCGCCATATGCGCGGGAGACGACGACGCCCGCACCGGCAGCGATGCCGTTAAACAGGCCGATCATCAGCTGAATGAGGTTGCTCGACGAGCTGACAGCGGCCAGCGCATTGCTGCCCAGAAAGTTGCCTACAATGAGAGAATCGGCTGCGTTGTAAAACTGCTGGAACAGGTTGCCCAGCATCAGCGGCAGGGCAAAGGCGAGCATCTGCCGGGTGATGGGGCCTTCTGTCATCAGGGTGGAAGGGGCAGTGTGGGTGCGCATGGCAGGCAATCCTCTCTTCTGTGCGGGTGTGCAACATGATATGCTTTCATTATACGCACGATTGGCGGCAGATGCAATGCGCTGCCCGGCAGGAAAACAAAAAACGGCGAAGGCCTTCCCGTGGGGAAAAGCCTTCGCCGATCAGCGGGCGGGCAGCCTGAGGGCTGCTTATTTTCAATTTTTCTGCATCATACAGAGAAATTGTGCGCACGGCGGGCGTATAGATTCCGTTAAGAATCCTTTT
>DVJV01000178.1 GCA_018716525.1 Candidatus Ventricola gallistercoris | reverse complement strand
TAAATATGATCCGAAACCGGCAACATGTGCGGCGGATTCGCAAGCTTGCTGTGCAAGGTTTCCTTGCGCCGTTTCCCGCCCGGGAGCCCCATGGGGGCGAGAGGGAAACGGTGTAAAGCTCGGAAAAGGACGCCGTAGGCGGACTTTTTCGACACGCTGAGGCATCCTGCGGATACCTGTATTGCCTTTTCGGCCAGCATTTTGCGCAAAGCGCGCAATCATTCCCCGCGCTCCCGCATTCTGTGCTTGGCTGCGCAGCCTCTGCCCTTCACCGTTCCGGGTTTTGCTCCGGCGCTGTAAGCGATACATCCTTGAGCGCAAAGCCCAGCGCATCGCAGGACACCAGATCATACCGAACGCCATGGTATTCCCCGCAAAACCCGCGCTGCACGCTCTGCCCATGCAGATGGCCGTAGACGCAGCGCGCCACGCCATATTCGCTGAGCAGGCGGGTAAACGCGGTGCCCTCGCGCAAGGTTTCAGGCAGCAGCGGCGGATAATGCATCATGGCAAACACCGGCCTGCCATCGGCCAGGCGCGCAGCTTCCTTGAGCGACATCTCCAGCCTGAGCGCTTCGCGGCGGTAGAGCTTTTCATCCTGCGCGCCGGGGGCATTGCCCAGCGGGATCGTCCAGCCGCGGGTGCCGCAAAACACACACTCGCCTGCATCAAAGGCATCGTTCTGCACCGCATGCATGCCCTGCGGCATGCGCTGGCGCAGCTGTGTGAGCGATGACCACCAGTAATCGTGATTTCCCCGCAAAATGAGCACACGCCCGGGCAATGCCGCAATGGCCTGCAGATCGCAAAGCGCGGCATCCAGCTGCATCGCCCAGGAGATATCCCCAGGGATGAGCACGATATCCTCCTCGCGGACGCGGCTTTTCCAGTCCTGCGCGATGCGGGCAAAGTGATTTTCCCAATGCGGCCCGAATACATCCATGGGCTTTTTATCCCCGCCCGGCAGATGCAGATCGCCGATCGCGTAAATCCTCACGCCCTCACCTCATCGCGCAGCTCAGGAATCCTCTTCATCCTCTTCGTCCTGGGCAGCCTCTTCTTCCCGGCTCTTCTCCTCTTCCAGGGAGATCTGCTCGCCGATCTCCGCCGGCACATCGTCCGGCAGCGCATCCAGCTCGATCTCTTCCATCTCCGAGACGCCTTCCATATCGAGGCTCACATCCTGCGGCTCTGCATCGTCGATAGACTCATCCCGCAGCCCCTGCTGACGGTTCATCTCCTTATAGCACAGCAGACACACGTCCTTGCCCGGCATCACGGGGTTTTCATTGCAGATTGAGCACAGCTCAAACGGATCGTCATGCGATTCGCCCTTCATTTCCCGCTTGCAGACCGAGCAATACTGTTCCTCTTCCCGGATGTAATTCAGCTCACATCTCGGACACTTGATGAAACCCATGAGACATCCTCCTGATTGGCGTATATTTCCATGGCAGCCACCTGCCAGTTTCATTGCCTTCACACCCGTTATACGCTACACTGTGCGTGAAACAATCCCTTACATTGGAAAAGGAGGCATACCGATGAAAAACACACATGGCACACGCACAAAACGGGTGGCTTGCGCCCTTTCGGCGCTTGCGCTGACGCTGACGCTGGCGCCAAATGGCGCGCAGACAGCCCTAGCATCCAATACCGAGGCACATTATACATCAGGTTCTGTATCTGCGCAAGAGCAGAGCGCAGGAAATCTGCTGAATTCTGACCGGGCCCGATACGGCCTTGCCGCCCTGACGATTGACCCTGAGCTCTCGCGCATCGCGCGCATCAAATCCGAGGATATGCGCGATCAACAGTATTTCGCACACACCTCCCCAACATACGGCGATGTGCGCAACATGCTGACCCTGATGGGCTACTCCTATGTATCGGCCTCCGAAAACATTGCGCACCACGCCACCGTGGAAAAGGCGCAAGCGGCATTCCTCTCCTCACCCGGGCACCGGCGCAATGTGCTGAGCAAAAACTTTACGCGCGTGGGCATCGGCATAGCTTATGATGCCCAGGGCTTTGTCTACCTCACTCAGATATTCTGCCGCTGAAGATGCCAGCCGCCCAGACGGGCTTTGCTCGCCGTTCCCTGACCGGATGCTCCGTCAAGCTTCCAGGCAGCCTTGGCATGGTGCAGCGCCCCCCGGTCCCGCGTCTCGCGTGCGGGCAATGCGGCCGCTTCAATCGGCGTAATAGCCGGCTGGAAGATAATCGCCGCGTCCGTTGCGGCGTCATACGTTCTGCTAGGTTTGCGTTTCATCAAAAATCCCTCCCACTGCATCGTATGCGGGGAGGGGTTTTGCTGTACTGCGGGATTTGCATCCGGCCACTCAGGCAGCCGCTTTACCGTCCGGGGCAAAGGCGTCACGCTCCGGCATCCGGGGCGGCCATGGAGAGCATCAGCCGCTCCAGCGCGGCATCCTCTCGCAGCGCACCGCGCTTGATGTCGTAATCCGCCTGAACGCACTGCCCGAGCAGCGCCCGAAGCTGAGCCAGAGAACGTCTGCCTGCCTGGCGCGACAGGCGCGCAATTGCGAACGGCGGAACGCCCAGCGCCCTGGCGATATCGCCCTGGGGCATGCGCGCCGCCTGCATCTCGCGCAGATACATCATCTGCCGGCAGTGACGGGTGATCAGCGCCAGAATGCCGATGCGCTGCTCTCCGCCCTGAATGAGCGTGTTCAGCAGCGTGAATGCCTCCTGTGCCCGGCCTTCGCTCAGCGCATCCACCATGGAAAAGACCGTGCACTCCGCCGTGTGCGTGGCAATCCGCTCGATGTCCTCCGGGGTGATCTGTTCCCGGCTGCCCACATAGGCAGCGAGCTTTTCCAGTTCTCCGCTGAGCAGCGTCAGATCCCGCCCACTGACAAAGGCAAGCGTCTCGCAGGCGGTTTTGTTCATCTTCTTGCCAAGGGGCGAGAGGGTCTGGTTCATCCACCGGGCCAGGTGCGCATCATCCAACGCGTCAAAAGACACCGCGCCCGGCAGTTTCAAAAGCGCCTGCGCCAGCTTCTTGCGCTTGTCCACCACCGCCACATCAAACAAGAGGCAGCTTGTCTGCGGCACACGTGAGAGATAGTCGCAAAGCGCGGCGCTCTCCTGTGCCTCATCCTTCGCCTTTCCGCTCTGAAGCAGCGCAAGATCCTGCACGATCGTGAGACGATAATCGCTGAGCATTGGCAGGGTTTCGCAGTGCTCGATGATCTGCTGCGCCTCCGGGTTGTTTAGTACCGAACAGTTCATGCTCTCAAACCCAGGCAGCAGCAGCTTCTTTTTCAGCGCCGCCACGGCGCTTTTGCGAATATACGCCTCCAGCCCATAGAAGAGATAGACATTGCGCACCGTGCCCACCTTAAGCTCGTCGAAAAATCCCCACTGATTCACATCAGTCCACCACCATTCCCGGATTGCGCAGCAGTCTGCCGCGCAGGTTGAGCCCGCCGGCCAGCTCGCCGATCTGCTCCCCGTCAAAGAAGAAGATCACGCCCTGCTGATCGCGTCCCTCTGTAAGCGTGTTGACCATGGCATACACCGCTACGCGCGCCTGACGGGCGGTAAGCGATTGCAGCGCTTGCGCAAACGCGCCGGACAGATGAACCACCACGTTTTCCTCCTCCACCCGCACGGCGAGGATGTCCTGCGCTCCCAGTCCGGAAGGCAGGGCTACATACCCTTTCCCGGAGAGCGAAATCAGCTCTTCCAGCGCTTTCCGGGGCTCTCCCTGGCGCGCCTGTGGCAGCACACACTGCACACGCACGAGCTTGCCCGCCTGTGCGCTCTCGGCACACAGCGTCGCGGGCGCGCCGATGCAGCCATCAAACGCATCGCGCGTGATCAGTGCCTGGGAAAATGTCACTGCCTCTCCATCGGTCGTATCCTCGGCTTCAAGCCCGTCGATCCGCTCGCCTCCCAGATACACCTGAAGCCCCTCCACACCCGGTACAAAGCCCATCAGTGTATCGGTCAGCATCGCCAGGTAGATATCCAATTTCAGGCCCGCGCTCTCAAGCGCCTCCAGCAGCTCCCGGCTAAAGCGGATCTCAATGGCCCGGTTTGCGCCGTCCTCGGGGCGCACAATCTCGGGCATTTCCTCAATGTAGTCCATCGGGGCGGGCGTGTTTTGCATGGTCAATTCATGATTGGTTCCCTTGCCCAGCTCGCTGAGCAGCGTGTAGAGGTAATCCACCGGCGATGCCTGTGCATAGGCTACGCTGCGCACCATAGGCAACAGCATGGTGCCATCCTGTGTGGGGAAGTACAGCGTTGTCAGGCAGGTAAAGCCCGTGTCGCTCTGCCGCTGGTCATCCACGCGCGCATACCGCGCCTGCACATCCAGGTCCTCCAGGCGGGAGAGCGTGCCCACAGGCATCGTCGCGCCGAGATCCAGCCCTTCCTCCCGGCCGCCGACAAGCACATTGACATATGAAATCTCCGGCAGCTCGCACAGCGTGCCCGCCACCGCCAGCCTCACCGCATAGAGCGTCTCCGGGTTCAGCACGCGGTAGCGAGAAGGCAAGCTGACCGTCGCCACGCCGCCCGACAGTTCCAGGCTGCGCACGCCAACCGCGCCGCCTGCATCTGGCCAGACCGCATCCGTCTCCCCTTCCAGCGGGCCGCCTGTCAGCGCTTCCAGTGCCGCCTGCGCGCGGCTCATGCCGTCGTGCATCGTCACCTCACGCGTCACCGGAACCAGCCTGTCCCCCTGCGCGCTGATGAAGTAAAGCGTCACATACTGCGTGCGCTCCACATATCCATCCTCGGCAGGCGCCTGTGTTCCCGGCTCAACCACATAATTCGACAGGTCCTCCAGCGGCCGTTCCTGCACCATCTGCGCACATCCGCTCAAGAGCGGAAGCATCAGGGCCAGCAGCGCCCAAACCGCCGCGCAGGTCTGCTTTCTGTGCATCATGTCATTACTCCCGTATCATCAGCGACATCAGCGTTGACAGCCGGATCGCCCAGTTATCCGCATCCCGCTCAAGCGGCACCGACTCGCGCTCCAGCAGCGCATCCCCGCCGTCTTCCGAGCGAATCGACGCATCCAGCACGATCGTGGCGGTCTGTCCATCCAGTCCCACGGTGCCCTGCGTGACCGAATAGGTAAGCAGGGATACGCCCGTTTCGCGCATCTGCGCTTCAAAGGCCGTAAGCGTGGGCGTCTCTTCATCCGTCGTGCGCGCAAGCAGCGGGTAGAGCGCGGCCCAATCCTGCTCCTTCCAGGCGCGCAGGATCATCTCCATCGCCCGGCGCGGCGTGAGCAGCGCCTCTTCATCGCGCGGACAGGCAGCCAGCATCATCGTCAGATCCGTCGCCGACGTGTCAAACCACACCATCGGGATGCGCTCCGGCACGTCGTCGTCGTTGTCTGCCACGTAAATCTGTACGCGCTGGTACCGTCCATCCTCGGTGAGTGCCAGCACGATGGACTGCACCGCCAGCCGTCTGCGCAGCGCAGCCTCCTCCTGCCAAATCGCCAGATCCTCCCAATCCGAGGGCGCGCCGTCCGGCTTGCCCAAAAAGCCGCGGCTGAGCGTTACATAGGCCGTTGCACCCTCTCCGGTGACGGAGATCAGCTCCGTGCCCTGCGGAAATACGCCGTTGAGCCGCTCGTGCGCCACCCCCGGCCCGTCGATGAGCTGCTGCACAATGCTGCTGGCCACCGTCTCCTCCCGGCGCATATCCAGCTGCGCGGACGCCGCTCCGAGCACGCCCGTATCGCCAAACCGGTAGTACAGTGTGACGTCCAGCACATTGCGATCCTGCATGACGCCCAGCTGCTGCTCAAACGTGGGCGCCTTTGCGGTCGTCTGCGGCTCTTCCTGCCGGGAGTCATCCGACCAAAGGCTGCGCACGCTGTTTGCCACATCCTGCACGATCTGCGGCTTTACAAGCACCGCAAGGCACAGCGCCAGCACCACGCAGACGATCGCCTTTTTCACCGGTGTCTCTCCTTCCTGATTCCATCACTTTACGGGCAGCTGCACGGTGAACGTCGTGCCCTTGCCCACCTCGGACTGCACATTGACCGACCCTGCATGAAGCCGCACGATCTGCTTGACGATGGACAATCCCAGCCCTGTACCGCCCGTATCCCGGGAGCGCGCCTTATCCACACGGTAAAACCGATCGAAAATGTGCGGCAAATCCTCCGGGGGAATGCCCACGCCCGTATCGGAGATATCCAGCACGGCGTCGCGCCCGCTTTTGTGCAGCGACACCGTGACCGTGCCGCCGTTGGGCGTATACTTGATCGCGTTTTCAATGATGTTGTAGCAGACCTGCGCCAGCTTGCCCGGATCGGCAAACATCTCGCAGCTGTCCGCAATCTGCATTTTGATCTCCTGATCGCGCGTCTGCGCCAGGGGCTTGAGGCGCGCCACACTCTCGCGCACCGTGTCGGCAAAGACCATCATCTCCCGCCGCAGCTTGAGCTTGTGGCTGTCGATGTGCACAAGCGTGAGCAGGTCGCCCACCACCGAGGAGAGCCGGTCGATCTCCTTGTCGATGTCCCCCAGGAACTCGTTGCGAAGCTGCGGGTCCATGTCCTCCTGATACATCATCGACTCGACGAGAATCTTGATCGTCGCCAGCGGCGTCTTGAGCTCGTGCGAGGCGTTGGATACGAACTGATTGCGCGCCTCGTCGAGGTTGCGCACCTGCTCGCTCATCTGGTTGAAAGCCGCCGCAAGCTGAGCCATTTCGCTGTGGCCGGGCACGTGCACGCGGTGCTCATAGTCGCCCTTGCTCATGCGCTCAATTCCCGCCGAAAGCTCCTTGACGGGTTTGGTCACCACGCGGGAGATCACGCTCGCCATGGCCAGCACGACCACCAGCGCCAGCAGGAACACGCCGATCATCCTGTCACGCATGGACACCAGCGAATCCACAGTATCCTGGACGCTGGAAAGCTGTATGAGCACCCCCTGCATCTCGCCCCCGTCCTCCAGCGGCGCGGTGAAGCAGCCCACCCATACGCGGCTGACATCCCTGCCGGTGATCCGGTCAAAGATTGAGGGTGCCTGCTGCACCCCCGCACCATCCTGAAGGTGGAAGCCGTAATCCCCGTCCTTTTCTCCGCGCAGCACGGTGTGCACCTCGCCCAGCGCCAGCAGTGTGCCGCACCGCTCGTCAAACGTATCGAAGATGACCTTGCCATCCGTATCCACGACCAAAAGGCGGCCGCCAATCTGACGGGCCGCCTGCGTGAGCCGCTGATAAAATGCCTCTGCCGTCTCCCTGTTCAGGCGCTCACCCAGTGTGACAGCAAGCTGGGATACGCTGCTCATTTGCTGGCGAATGGTGTCTGCAAACAGCGAATCGCCCACCAGGTTGATGGTGGAAACCGCCACCAGGTAAAACGAAAGGCCGATGATCAGCAGAAAGGCCACAAGGATCTTGGTGCGGACGGAGTAAAACGGGTTAATCCTTGTCCGTGAAATAGTAACCCACTCCCCACTTTGTCAGGATGAACTCCGGCCCCGCGTTGTCGCGCTCGATCTTCTCGCGAAGGCGGCGGATGTGCACATCCACCGTGCGCATATCGCCCATATAGTCGTACTTCCAGACAGTCTCAAGCAGCGCTTCGCGGCTATACACCTTGCCCCGGTGGGTGATGAGCAGCTGCAGCAGATCAAACTCCTTGGCCGTCAGGCGCACGGGCTCCCCGCCAAGCGTGACCGTGCGGCTCTGGCAGTTGACCTCCAGATCATGCACGCGCACAATGCGCTTTTCCTCCTCGGCCTCCTGCTGCGGCTGACTGCGTCTGAAAATCGACTTAATGCGCGCCTTGACCTCCAGAATGTTGAACGGCTTGGTCATGTAGTCATCCGCGCCGTACTCCAGGCCCAGAATCTTGTCCATATCCGCACCCTTGGCCGTCAGCATGATGATCGGCACATTCGATCGCTCGCGCACGCGCTGGCACACCTCAATGCCATCCACACCCGGCAGCATCACATCCAGCAGGATCAGGTCATACCGTCCCTCAAAAAACTTGGTGAGGGCCTCTTCCCCGTCCATCGCGGATTCGGTCAGGTAGCCGTCCTGCTCCAAGCTGTATTTCAACCCCTTGAGGATCAAAGGTTCGTCGTCGACCAGCAGAATCTTCTTGGGCATGTTCTTTCCCTCATTCCTCATATTTGCGCGCAGAGCGCGTAATCCATCCATCTGTACGATATGTTTTATTGTAACGCAAGATGCGAATAAAAATCAAGGTGTACGACATAATTTTTCAACCAAATTGTAACAAATTCATCAGATTGACATAGTTTTGAAACAACTGTCCGTCCTGTCACACAAATCCACACCCGCACCCTCATCAGATGCTGTACATTTCCGGTGAAAAGTGGTATAGTAAAAAGGTATCAGTCCGTTCATTCGTGCATGCCGCCTGAGCCGGCTGCGCCTGTGTATACTCACTGGAGGGAATGCATTGCCCCAACGCCTGCTTGTCCTGCTGTGCGCCCTGCTGACGGCCATGCTGCTCATGCCGCATGCCTTCGCCGAAGATGAGACCACAGAGGAAGAAAACGTCTTTGTGCAGCCCACGCTGCCGCCGGACGCCATTCGCTACGATTCGGCCCATCCCGATATTCTGGAACCGGACATGCTCTACGCCCGCAGCGCCATCCTCATTGAGGCGAGCACGGGCGAGGTGCTCTTTGAAAAGAACGCCGATGAGATCATGTATCCTGCCTCGACCACCAAGATCCTGACGGCGTACATCGCCTTGCAAATGGCCGACCTGGAAAACGATGTGGTCACGATCTCCCAAAACGCCATCGACCTGGTGCCTCCGACCTACGCCACCATCCCACTAAGCGCCGGGGAAATGGTACCCATGCTCGATTTGATCAGCGCAACGCTCGTGCGCTCGGGCAACGAGGGCGCCAACGCTATCGCAGAATACCTTTCCGGGAGCATCGAGAGCTTTGCCGATCTGATGAACCAGACGGCGCAGATGCTCGGCTGCTCAGAGGATACGCACTTTGTCAACCCGTCCGGCGTGCACGACGACAACCACTACACCACCGCGCGCGACATGGCGATCATTGCCCAGGCCGCAATGCGCAACGAACAGTTTGCCGCCATCGTCAGCCAAAACACCTATGATATGGCTGCCACCAGCAGCGTGGAAGGCACCAACGCCGGCCATCCGCGGCGCACACTGGTAGGCGGTACGTATATTCTCGATCCGGAAAGCGACGACTACTATGCAAAGGCTACCGGTGTCAAGACCGGCTTTACCAACAAAGCGGGCCGCTGCTTTGTGGGCGCGGCCTCTAGCGGCAGCATCGACCTGATTTCGGTCGTTTTCTACTCTTCCAACAGCGGCGTATGGTCCGACACACGCAAGCTGATGGAGTACGGCTTCACACAGATCCAGTCCATCAGCCCGGAATCGCTCTATGCCGAAGATCCTCGCGTGATCGACGTGACCGGCTTTTCGCTCGACGACGAACTCCATGGCGAGCTGACGCTGGGCATCCGTGCCGTGGATGAGACAAAGGACATGACCATCATCGGCAACGAGGACCGGATCAACCTGCTGCGCGAAAACTTTAACCAGATTTCGTCCGTACAGTGGACGCGGGAATTCCGCGCGCCGATCAGCGTCGGCGACGTGATGGGCATTCTGACCTACTACTCCGAAAACAACGGCACCGCCGAATACGAGCTGGTTGCCACGCGATCCATCGCCGCGCGCGAGGATGCGCCGCCCACGCTCGAGCAGATCGAGGCTTACACCGCCTCGGATGAAAACCCCTGGCCGCGTTTCTCGTGGGATCTGGTGGTGCCGCCCGCCGCTGCGCTGCTGCTGCTGATCGCGCTGATCCGTTTCCTGATCCGCCATCGCCGCAAGCGCCTGAAGGCGCCAAAGATCAAGCCGGTCAAAAAACGTTACCTGCGCTGACATCCTGTCAGCCTGCAGGGTTTCCCGGTTTCTGATTCAAGCAAAAAAGACGTGAGCGATTCAATCGCCACGTCTTTTTGATTTGTTCTTTTTTGCTATTTGGCCTCAAACTGTACAAAATGCAGAAGAAAACCGCGCAACAAGATTCCTCACACAGGTTTAAGCAATGGCCTAACATAGGCATAAGCATCAAAAGGATTTACAACTGTGCATTATAAAACTCACCTTACTCCATTGACAGCATACCATTTTTCAGTCGGTTCGCTGAGATAGACGACAATTTCGTCTTCCAATTCCGAAATGCTTCCCTCTTGCGGCCATGTCGTCATATTCTCTGTGCTTGCCAATCCTACAGCCAGTTGATCCGTTGTAGGTGCGCTGAGCACATATCCTCTGGATAACATAAAATTCCGAATTCTCGCATTATTTCCGTCATCCCA
>DVJV01000177.1 GCA_018716525.1 Candidatus Ventricola gallistercoris | reverse complement strand
CGGGATGCCCAGCAGCCGGGCCCCCTCGGTTTTGATCTGTTCCACCAGCTGGGTGCAGGCGTTCACCACCGCAGTGCCAGTGACATAGGTGGTGCTGGAGGCATAGGAGCCGCAGTCATAGGGCGATGTATCGGTATCCACGCCGTGAACGGTAATCTGATCCACCGGGCAGTCAAGCGACTGCGCAGCGATCTGCGCCAGGATGGTATCGCAGCCCGTGCCCATGTCCGTCGCACCGATGGACATGTTGTAAATGCCATCGTCCCCCAGGCGAATGGCCACAGCGCCCGTATCCACCGCCGAGATGCCGGAGCCCTGCATGGCCAGCGCCATGCCCACTGCGCGAACGTGTCCGTTTGGCAGCGTGCGAGCGGGGTACTTTTCTGCCCAGCCGATCATCTCCTTCGCCCGGGCGATGCACCGGTCAATGGCACAGCTGCTGGCAGGTTCGCCATAATAGGCGGGCATGATCTCTCCCTCGCGCACGATGTTCTTTTCCCGCAGTGCAGCGGGGTCCATCGAGAGCGCGTGTGCCAGTTCGTTGACGGCGGATTCCACGGCAAAAAGCCCCTGCGTCGCGCCATAGCCGCGGTATGCGCCCGCACTCATGGTGTTGGTGTAGACGACATCCCACGAGAAGCGGAACGCCCTCAAGTTGTGCGTATACAGCGGAATCGACTTGTGGCCGGACAGGCCCACCGTCGTGGGGCCATGCTCGCCGTATGCGCCGGAGTTGGAGAGCGTATGCATGTCGATCGCCCGGATGGTGCCATCGCGCATCGCGCCCACGCGCACATGCATCTGCATCGCGTGGCGCGGCGAAGAAACGGTCATGGATTCCTCACGGGTAAACACGATCATGGCGGGCCGCCCGGTCAGCTTTGTGACAATGGCCGGGTATACCTCGCACACCGCCGTCTGCTTGGCGCCAAATCCACCGCCGATACGCGGTTTGATCACACGCACTGCGCTCTTGGGCATATCCAGCGCCGTGGCCACAATGCGCCGCACGTGAAACGGAATCTGCGTAGAGGAGACGACCGTCAGCCGGCCATAGGCATCCACCTGCGTATACGCGCGGAATGTCTCCATCATCGCCTGCTGGTTGGCCAGCGTGGAATATGTCCGGTCGATCACCACATCGCACGCGGCAAGCTCCGCCTCCACATCGCCCTCGGCATCCACGCCTTCCGCCACGAGGTTGCGCCTGTTGTCCGCACCGCACGGCACCAGCGCCTTCCAATCCTCCTCCGGGTGAATCAGCACGGGGCCATCCTTCGCCTCACGCGCATCGAGCACCGCGGGCAGCACCTGATAGCGCACGCGGATCAGCCGCATCGCCGCAAGCGCCTGCTTTTCCGTTTGCGCCGCCACGATCGCCACCGGATCGCCCACACAGCGCAGATGCCGGTCCAGAATCAGCCTGTCGTGCGGGCTCAGCTCGGGGTATGTCTGCCCCGCCTGCGTAAAGCGCACCTGGGGCACATCCCGGTACGTCAGCACACAGGCCACGCCCGCCGCCTGCTGCGCACGGGAAACGTCAATCTCTTCGATCATCGCGTGCGCGTGCGGGCTGCGCAGCAGCTTCACGCACAGGCAATCCTTGGGGGCAATATCCGCCGTATACACCGGCTTACCCGACAAAAGCGCGGCGGCATCCTTCTTGCGCACGCCTACTCCAACGGCCTTCATGGCTGCACCTCCTGCGCGCAAAGCTCATTCAGATACCGGCGGATCGCCCGGCGCTGGCTCATATAGCCCGAGCACCGGCACAGATTGCCCGCCAGATAGGCGTCCAGCTCCTCATCCGTCGCATGCGGATTTTCCTGCGCCAGCGCCAGCACATTCATCATCAGTCCGGGCGCACAGAAGCCGCACTGCTCCGCGCCCTCGTCTGCCAGGCACTCCCCCAGGCGCTTTGCACGATCCTCAAGTCCTTCCAGCGTCACAATTTCGTGCCCGCTGCAACGCGGCGCCGGCACTGAGCAGGAGAGCACCGCGCGGCCATCCATGTGCACGGTGCACAGGCCGCAGTTGGTCGTTTCGCACCCGCACTTGACGCTGGAAATGCCCAGATCCCGCAGCATCTGGTAGAGCGTGGCATCCGCATCGGCCTGTGCGCTCACGCGCCTGCCGTTGAGTGTGAATTCTACGGTCATCGCTCAGCCCTCCTTTCCCCAGCACGCACGCGCCGCGCGCTCCATGAGCACCGGCGCAATCTTCCGCCTGTATGCCTGCGAGGCGCGCGCATTCGTACCCAGTGTGACGCCATCCGCCAGGCGCTCCCAATCTGCATCATCCTTGCGAAGGCCCTCTGCCACGAGCACAGCCCGCCCCGGACGCGCACCCAGCACAATGCGCAGCCCGTCTGCCCCGGCGGATGCGGCGCAGACCAGTACCGGGAAATCCGTCGCGGACAACCGCACGCTTTCGCAAGCCGCCGTGCGCCCTTTGGGAATGCGGATATGCGTGACGATATCCCTGTCCCAAGCCTCCTGCTGATACCGCGCAAGCGGCACTTCCCCGCGATGGTAGCACAAAACGCGCGCATCCAGCGCAAGCAGCAGCGCGCTCACGTCGGAAAAGCCAAAGCGGGCATAGACGCTCCCGCCGACTGTCGCCGTCTGCCTGAACTGCGTGCCGACAATGGGCGCAAAGGCGCTCTTGAACGCGCCCGTAAAGGCATCGTTGAGCCCTTTGTGCGTCTCCATGGCGCGAAGCGGCGTCATCGCTCCGACGATAAACGCCTCTGCCTGCTCTTCGATGCCGCAAAGCCCCAGCGCCGACAGATCCACTGCCGTGCGGCACACGCGCCCGCACTGGCGCAGCCACATATTTCCCGCCACGATCGCCGAAGACCGCTTCTGATTGAGCGCATACGCCTCTTCAAGCGATTGCGCGATCACATATTCCGAATAAGTCGCCATCTCATTATCCGCCCCTGCCTGCATGTCGGTATTGCCTATGGGCCGCAGGGCCCGTGTATTCCCCCTCATTATAAGCGAGAATGCGCATTCTGTAAAGGAACACCGCAAAGCCCGCCACAGCTTAACGCCGTGACGGGCCGCTATTCTATGCTTTTGTGATTGTTCCGCGTTCCGGTTTTGCCCCGCAAATTTCAGCTGTGTCTATTACAGGCTGCCATGCCCATTCGCCTCAAGACCAGCTCTTCCCGGTTCCACCGTGCAACGCGTTCACATCCACGGTGCTTGGATAATCTCCCCATCCGTCGCGGAAACCATCACCTGCACCGGGCTTTGCTGATAATCGACGGCGGCTACGCACCACACGGGCACCAAACGGGCCTGCTCGCGCACCATGTACATCAGCTCAATGCGGTATGCCTGCCGCACAATATCGCCCATTTCCTCGATCCAGCAATTGTCTGCATCCTCCACCGCCATTGTAAACGCCTGATCCGCGGTGATGAGCGCCTGCGGCTCTCCTTCCACGCTGCCCAGCACAAACGGCGCCCAGATCGTGACATGCTCAACCCCTTCACTGCCCACAAAGACCAGTGCACGCATATAGGAAACATCATCCACCGGCACTCCCGCCACGCGCGCCATGTAGACCAGCGCAACGCCTTCATCTGCTTCGGTCACGCCGGAGACATCCCGGGGATTGACGTTGAGAAGCTCTCCCGATGCGATCTTCGCATTGCGCGCTTCACCCAGCGTCTGGATGCGTTCCGTATCCATAGTATACGTCCACACCGGCGTCAGGCCCTCTAACCCCAGGCGCACGAGCAGCGCCTGCGCGTGCGTCTGCGCCTCTTTGAGCGAAACGCGCTTTGAAGTGGCCGTTGGTTGCGCTGCGGTCTGTACATCGCTAAAATACGCAGCCCCATTGTACACG
>DVJV01000176.1 GCA_018716525.1 Candidatus Ventricola gallistercoris | reverse complement strand
GGCATAGCGTTCCAGATCCTGCCGGGTAACTTGGCGGATGTCCTCAACGGTGAACGACACCACGGGCTTGCCGCCAAACTTGGGCAGTTCATCAGACAGATATTGAAAGAAGAGCTTGAGATCATACGCATAACTCAGCCGCGTAAGCGGACTGGTCAGCTGCTCGATGGAAAGAAAATAATCCGAGCAGACATCCGGCAGTTCCTTCAAAAGTGCACGCAGCCTGCGCGTGCGCGCAAGCTGGACCTGGTTATGGTAATCGTTGGGCATAAGCGCGCCTCTCTTCGCATTGCGGCTCAATAGACTTCGTAAAACCTGAGTTTTGCGAAGTCTACTAGATCCTTCCCCACAGGGATATGGTCAGCGGTGTTCCTTGATCTGGCCGGTCGCCAGCTCATCGCAGCGGTTGTTCCAAGGATTGTCCGCATGACCTTTTACCTTGACAATGGTCACGTGATGCGGCTGCATGACCGTCAGCAGCCATTTCCATAGATCCTGGTTTTCTACCGGCTTCTTGGCCGCGTTCTTCCAACCATTTTTCTGCCACTGGTCGATCCATTTCTGCTTAAACGCATTGACCAGATATGCAGAATCCGAATACAGCGTCACGTTGCATGGCTGCTTGAGCGCCGTAAATCCTTGCACGGCCGCAAACAGCTCCATGCGGTTGTTCGTCGTATCCGGCATGAAGCCGGAAATCTCGCGGATATGCTCACCGAACATCAAAACGGTTCCCCAGCCGCCTGGACCGGGGTTGCCAGAGCAGGCACCGTCGGTATACATGATGATATCTTTCACAATAACCTCGCTGGAATACGCAAATTCAAAATATAACCAAAACTATAATTGATAATAGCGGAGACTGCCGCGCACATTTCTGCTTGTGCAAAGAACATATTCACCGCTCACATCGCTTTCAGCTTATTTGCCCGAGGACAGGCGGTTCGTTTTTTCCACGGTTGCGCCGACAGCCTCCATGACCGCCGCACGCATACCGCCTTTCTCAAGCGCATAAATCCCCTCGATTGTCGTGCCACCGGGCGAACAGACAGCATCCTTGAGCGCGCCCGGATGTTTGCCCGTCTCCAGCACCATCTTGGCCGCACCGATCAGCGTCTGCGCTGCCAGTTCATAGGCCAGCGCACGCGGCACGCCATAGCGCACGCCGCCATCTGCAAGCGCCTCAATGAATTCGTACACAAACGCCGGGCCACAACCGCTGATGCCGTTCGCTGCCGTGTAAACGTGATCTTCCACCACGCAAACATGACCAGCTGCCTCAAACAGCGACTTGGCAAATGCAAACTCTTCCTCTGTGCACGTATAACGGCTCGAAATCAAGCTCATGCCTTCGCCCACAGCCAGCGGCGTATTGGGCATCACCCGGACAAAGCGTGCATCCTGAGGAAGCGCGTCGCTGAGCATTTCATACGTCCATCCGGCCACAATGGAGATCACGAACTTCCCATGGAGCGCCTCGCGCACTTCTTCAAGCACCTGCGGCAGATAGACAGGCTTTACTGCCAGCACAATGCAGTCGGCAGCCTCTGCAAGCGCCACATTGCTGTCCATGACATGCACGCCCTTCGCCACCAGATCCGCGCTCAGCGCGGGACGCTTGCGGCTGATATACAGCTCCTCCGGCTTCATGCATTCCTTGCGCAAAATGCCGTTTATGATTGCGGAGCCCATATTCCCCGCTCCGATAAACCCCAGCTTCATGCAATAATCCTCCCTGATTTCACCATGGAACCATTGTAGCGAAAAAGTCGCCGCGCGTCAAGATGACGTATTTCCCGTGCGCCGGATGAACTCCCGCGCACACGTCACGAAAACGCCACCTTCCCTTTTGAAGGAAGGTGGCGCAGACTGTCAAAAAACCCTTCCGGGAAATTTGGAGGGCTAAAGCCCTCCAAATGCAATCCGAATCCGGCGACATGTACGGCGGATTCGGGCCTTGCCGCGCAAGGCTTCCTTGCGCCGTTTCCCGCCCGGGAGCCCCATGGGGGCGAGAGGGAAACGGCGTAAATCTCGGAAAAGGACGCCGTAGGCGGACTTTTTCGACACGCTGACTGCCCGCTTGAATGCGGGCAGCGCAGGGGAAGCCAGGGGTTACACGATCAGTCCGGGCAGGAACAGGGGAACATACACAATCAGCAGGAACACGATAACCAGGCCGATCAGATAGGGAACGACGGCTTTGGAGATCTTTTCAAGCGAAAGCCCTGTAATGCCGGAGGCGACAAATAGGTTGATGGCCACCGGCGGGGTGATCATGCCGATGGCGATGCCCACCACAAAGAGGATGCCGAAGTGCAGCGTGGAGATGTCCAGCGCGCGCACAAGAGGCAGGAAGACAGGGGTGAGGATGATGATCGCGGAGGAGGTCTCCATGAACACGCCTGCGACCAGAATGATCAGAGAGATCAGGAAGAGGATGACGTACTTGTTCGTGGAGACGCTCAGAACGGCGGCCGAGATGGCTTCAGGAATCTTCCAGTTGGCCAGAGCCCAGCCAAACGGGCCGCTGCAAGCGATGATGATCATGATCACGGCGCTGGTCTTGGCCGAGCCGAGCATGATGGTGTAGAGCTTCTTGAAAGTGAGGTCGCGATAGATGAACGCGGAGACGAGCAGCGCGTAGACGACGGCCACCGCGGCGGCTTCAGAGGGGGTAAAGTAGCCCGAGAAGATACCGCCCAGGATGATGGCAGGCATTAGAATGCCGCCGATGGCGCGCACAAACTTGGTGCACACGTTGCGCAGGGAGAAAGGCTCGCCCTTGGGATAGTCGTTTTTGTAAGCCTGGTACAGGGCGATGCCAATGAGCATCAGCCCCATGATGATACCGGGAATAAATCCGGCGCTGAACAGGTTGCTGACGCTTTCCTCGGCGATGACGGCATAGAGAACCATCGGTACCGAGGGGGGGATGACCACGCCAATGGTGCCAGCGGCTGCAACCAGCGCGGCGGCGGAATCCTCGCGATAACCGCGCTTTTTGAGTTCGGGCACGAGGGTGGCGCCCACGGCGGCAGTGGTGGCGGCGCCGGAGCCGGAGATGGCGGCGAAGAACATGCCTGCCAGCACCGAAACGACGGAGAGGCCGCCCTTGATCATGCCCAGCAGCGACTCGCAGAATTCCACGAGCACCTTGGAGATCTTGCCGTTGGCCAGCAGGTCGCCTGCGAAGATGAAAAACGGCACAGCGATCAGGCTGAAGGAGTCACAGCTTGCGAACATGCGCTGGACGATGATCATCATCTTGGCATCGCCATATCCGGTGAACATGGTCACGGCCGCAGCAGAGCAGATGGAGAAGGCGACTGGCACGCCGAGGAGCAGCAGCGCGATAAACACGCCGAACAGAATGATCGTCATCAAGCCTTCACCTCCCTCTTTGCTTCCTCAAGGGCCATGACCAGCGCGTGAATCATCGAGATGGCCATGCTGATGGGAATGCACAGATAGATGTACTTCATGCGAATGGGCAGGGCCGTGGCGGTCTTGGTCAGCTTCATGCAGTACCGTGTGCTGAAGTAGAGCAGCACTGCGAAGAGCACCAGGCAGATGATGTGCACCGCGATGCGCAGCGTGCGGCCAAGCGGGGCGGGCACCTTTTCCTGCACCAGCGTGATGGAGATATTGCCGCTGTGGCGGTACACGCACGTGGAGCCCAGGAATGTGGACCAGATCAGCAGGTAACGCGTCACTTCGTCAGACCAGGTCAGCGAGGTGAACCACGTGCGGCAGATGATCTGCGCCGTGGTGATGATAACCATCAGCCCCAGCATCAGCACAATGGTAACGCTGCACACCTTGTCCAGCGCATTGCTGACGGGAGAAAGTACTTTTCTAAGAATCATTTGTTTATGCCTCCGTCGCTGGAAATTGGGCATTCAGGAGAAAAGGCGCAGAGCAATGCCTGCGCCTTTTGCCGTAAACACCGGATCCTTTTTCCCGCAGGCAGCTTCAAAGTGACTGCGGAAAGGCGCGTCACTGCGCCAGCTGCTCCTGGATGCGGGCAATGTAATCGGCGTACTGCGGATAGGCGTCGTACACGCTCTGAACGGCGGCGCGGAAGGACTCCATATCCGGATTTTCAATGACCTCGACGCCATGGCTCTTGATGGTCTCCAGCTGGCTGGCTTCCTGCTCGGCCACCCAGGCACGCTCATACTCGGCGGCCTCCTGCGCGGCATCCAGGAAGATCTGCTGGGTCTCTTCGTCCAGGCTCTCGAACACGCCCAGGCTCATGGTGATGATCGCTGTGGAGTAGCTGTGGCGGTCAAGCGTCACGTACTTCTGGTTGTAATCCCACAGGCCGTAGGAGTAAATGACGTTGATCGGGTTTTCCTCGCCCTCGATGGTGCCCTGCTGCATGGCGGTGAGCGCCTCAGCCCAGGCCATCGGCACGGCGTTGACGCCCAGCGCAGTGAACGTGGCGGTGTACACCTCGTTCTCCATCACGCGCAGCTTGAGGCCGGCCAGATCGGCGGCACTGTTGACCGGGCGCACGGAGTTGGTCACGTTGCGGAAGCCGCGCTCGGCGTAAGCCAGGCCCTTGAGTCCGGCATCCTCCAGCGTGTCGAGCAGCTCGCGGCCGATCTCTCCGTCGAGCACCGCGTAGGCTTCCTCATTGCTGGCGAACAGGAAAGGCATGTCCAGCACGCCCATCATCTCGGAGAAGTTGACAAACGGACCGCTGGTGATGATGCCCATGTCCAGCATTTCCATGGACATGCTGTCCAGCATCGTGCTCTCGTCGCCCAGCGTGCCGTTGGGGTAGATCTCAATGCGATACTCGCCGTTGGTACGCTCTTCAACGAGCTCGGCGAATTTCTCGGCAGCGACCTGGAAGGAGTCCTGCTCGTTGACGGTGGTGCCAAGCTGGAACACCGTCTCCGCCATCGCAGTGGACGCGCACAGGGCCAGCGTCAGCGCCAGGGCGAGCATCACAGTCAGTCTTTTCATGTTCGTTTCCTCCGTTTGCTTCTGCAGATATGTTCAAACGCCGTGAGGCGGTTGAGACGGAAAACAGCGGGGCCGCGTGTCGGCGGCAGTGAATACCATTTTACTCTTTTGCGCAAGTTTGTCAATGTTTTTCATGTGATAAGTGAAAAACGTTCATCTTATATCGCACTTTGCGTCCGCGAAGGCAACGATTGTCATTTGCGCGGAGCCATGCCCCGCAATCTGCGCAGCATAGCAGAAGGCTGCCCGACCCTCTGGCCAGGCAGCCTTCCGTTATGTTGAGGAGGTGTTGCGCTTCTTGCAAAGAAGCTTTGCTTGTTGCGCATCACGCCCGAAAACTGCCTCCTTTCCGGGCGGTGCGCAATCATGACGATGGCGTTCCAGCGACAGAATGGATGGCGATGCCTTTCGGGCCAAGGCTTTGTTGCCTCAGCTCCTCGTGCTCTATGGTGCCCTCAGAAGCGGGCTTCATGTCTGGAAATGGTTTCCAGCACCGCGCATTGGATCAGCGCATGCTTATGCCTGCGCAAGCGCGGTTTCGATGTTGGAAAGCACCTTCTGGCTCAACAGGACGAATGCCTGCTTGGTGCGTCCGGCGGATACGCCCGGGCAGTGCACGTTTGCCCGCTCAAAGAAGCCCTCCGAGACAGGACCGGCTGCCGCGCGCGTATCACAGAAGAAATGGGTGCCGGGCAGGGAGAGCCAGCGCTCGAGTGCTGCGGAGTCAAACCCCGGGCCAATCGACGTGTTAAAGAGCACCTTGCCCTCGCCCAGCACGTCAAACTCGTGTTCGCCCAGCAGCAGCACGTTTTTGTTCAGGCAGGTGAAAATGACTTCGTTGTGCGCAAGCAGATCGCACAGCGGCATGTAGCGCATGCCGGCGCTCTCTGCGTCCGGTTTGCGGGTGCGGCTGTAATAGCTCACGTCTGCGCCCATGAAGGCCAGCGCATCCGCGATCATCCGGCCGCTGACCCCCAGCCCCACGATACCCACGCGAAGCCCCGTGATCTCCACCGGCTCATCGCGCAGCATGGGCATGCCAAAGCCGTGCAGCAGGCCGATGAGCGAATGCAGCACATATTCCACCACGCCGCGGTCGCCATAATCGCGAATCCCCAGCACGCGGATACCCCGCTCCCGCGCACAGGCGATGTCCACATTGGCACTTTCCTCAGAATAGAGGCTGCAGCACATGCCGATGTAGCGCAGGTTCGGGCATTGCTCGATCACCCCGCGTGTGATGCGGCTTGTGTAGCTGACCAGCACCGCGTCTGAATCGCCGATGCGGCGCAGAATTTCCGCATCATCCGCCGGAACATCGCGGTAAAGCGTGACCGATTTGGCGTACCGGTGGAGCGCCTCTTCGGCCTCGGGAATCAGGCTGACCGGCTCGATGGCCACCAGCTTGTTAAACATGCATATCTGCCTCCTCTCAGTAGAAGCACACCGGCGAAGCGAGATTGCGCAGCAGCGCCACGATGCTCCAGCCTGCGATGGCGCTTGTGCGCGAGTAGATATCCACCGTGGCCTTGACGCCGTCGATCTGCGCGGTGATGCAGTGGTCATCACCCTGCCAGTTTGGCACGCTGTACATCGTCACGCCTGTCACATCCGGCCCGGTGGTGGCCAGCGAGGTGGCTACCGCCACGTTGACACGCCGCGGGAATGTGGCAATCGCCTCCTTCGCGCTGCCGCTGAAGACCTGTGTCTTTTCGCTGTCGGTCAGCAGGTGATCTGCCCACACCGGCGTATTGCGGAAACCGCGCGCACCCGTGTGCGTGGTGATTCCGGCTGTCTGCTCCAGGTTTTGCGCCTGCGCCATCAGCGTGACGGTCTGCAGCACGTCAAAGCCGCCCACTGCGCCATTGGCCAGGTGCACTTTCACGCCGTGCTCACGCGCCGCGTCTTTGACACGCGCGTAGAAATCCTGATCGGCAAACGCACCGATGGAGATGACCACCAGGTTGACACCGCTGCGCAGCACGGTTTCGGCGATTTCGCGCACCGATTCCACGGACGCGGTCTCCACGATGTATTCGGGCTTGAGGGCGAGCAGCTCATCCACATTCCGGCAGGCTTTGCAGCCGGTAGCTTGCGCTGTCTTTTCGGCGGACTCCCATGTCCGGCTGGTCACGCCGACCAGCTCATAGCCGCTAAGCAGGCCCATGCGGTAAGCATCGGCCACGATGTTGCCCAGAAAGCCACAGCCCACAATGCCCAGTTTCGTCTTCATGTGATATGATTCTCCTTTTTCGCGCCGGTTCAAAGCGCGTTGATAGAAAAATTATAGCATGGACTCTTCATAAAAGGAAGCGATCTTTTGGATTCTGTACGCCGCTTTCCAGGCAGACGGCATCGCGGGGCATGAGGAAGCGTCTTTTTGCGGAAAACGTAAAAAGCGGATGCGGCAGGGGCCGCATCCGCGAGAAAATCACAGTTTTCCGTTTTCAAACCGGTTGATAGCGCTGAGAATGCCCTTGACCGATGCGAAGTTGATGTTGTGCTCGGTGCCTACGCCATATACGCGGCGTCCGCCCGGGCCGCGCAGCTGGATGTAGGCGACAGCCTGGGAGTCGGAGCCCATCGAGATGGCGTGCTCGGAGTAGGTCAGGAATGTGTAACCTTCGATGCCCGCCTGCCCCAGCGCATTGAAGAAGGCGTCGATGGGGCCGTTGCCGCGGGCTTCCAGCTGCACAAACTGCCCGCGCACGCTGAGCACGCCCGAGAAATGGGTAACGTTGGCCGAGCTGCCGGCGACGGCCTCCTCATAGAACTTGGCGCGGGAGAGCGCATACGGATCGTTGATGTTGAGGAACTCATCCTTGAACAGCGCGAAGATCTCGTCGGCTGTCAGCTCGCGGCCGGTCTTGTCACACTGCTTTTGCACCACAGCGCCGAATTCGGGGTGCATGGCCTTGGGCAGGTGATAGCCGTAGTTGTGGTCCATGATGAATGCAGCGCCGCCCTTGCCGGACTGGCTGTTGATGCGGATGACCGGTTCATATTCGCGGCCGACATCCGCCGGATCGATGGGCAGATAGGGGATCTCCCAGTATGGGGACTTGGACTCGCGCATGTACTCATGGCCCTTGTTGATGGCATCCTGATGGGAACCGGAGAAAGCGGTGAACGCCAGCTTGCCCGCATACGGCCAGCGCTCGGGCACACGCATCTTGGTGCAGCGCTCGCAGACCTCGCGCACGTGGTCGATGTGCGAGAAATCGAGCTTCGGGTCGATTCCCTGGGTGTACATATTCAGCGCCACGGTGACGATGTCGAGGTTGCCGGTGCGTTCACCGTTGCCAAAGAGGGTGCCTTCCACGCGCTCTGCGCCTGCCATCAGGCTCAGCTCAGCGCAGGCCACGCCGGTGCCGCGGTCGTTGTGCGGGTGCACGGAGATGATCGCTGCCTCGCGGTTGGGCAGGTGACGCACGAAGTACTCGATCTGGTCGGCATACGTGTTGGGCGTGCACATCTCCACCGTGTTGGGCAGGTTGAGAATGACGGGGTTTTCCTTCGTGGCGCCGAGCGTCTCCATGACCTGGTGGCAGATTTCCACGGCAAAATCCATCTCCGTGCCGGAGAAGGACTCGGGCGAGTATTCATAGCGGAAGTTGGTGCCGGAGTCATCGGCCTCGGTCAGCTCACGCACGAGCTTGGCGCCGGCAACCGCGATGTCGATGATGCCCTGCATATCCTTTTTGAATACCACCTTGCGCTGGAGCGTGGAAGTGGAGTTGTAAAAATGGATGATGACATTCTTGGCGCCGTGCACGGCCTCAAACGTCTTGCGGATGAGGTGTTCGCGCGCCTGCACGAGCACCTGGATGGTCACATCGTCGGGAATATAGTGGCCATCGATGAGCGCGCGCAGAATCTCATATTCGGTCTCGGAGGCGGAGGGGAAGCCTACCTCGATTTCCTTGAACCCCAGGGCGATGAGCAGCTTGAAGAAATCGAGCTTCTCCTGCAGGTTCATGGGGGTGACGAGCGCCTGGTTGCCGTCGCGCAGGTCCACAGAGCACCAGATGGGCGCTTTTTCAATGCGCTTGTCCGGCCAGGTGCGGTCGGGCAGAGAGATGGGGGTGAAGGGAATGTACTTTTTGCAACCCTGGTTCATGCGATGTTCTCCTTTCAGAATACGGAAGCTGTTCTGGCCGGAGACGGAAAAACGCCCCCAGCCGCATACGCGACATAGGGGCGCAGAAATTACGGAATTTTCGCGCGGTACCACCCTAATTCAGCTGCCAGGCAGCCCTCATGGGTCTCAGACAAGACCCTGACCGGTCACGGGGTCAACCGTCGCGGACTACTGCATTGTTCGCCCGCGCGACTCCGGGAGGAGTTTTCAGGAAGCGCCCCGGCCGGTTTGCACCAAACACCGGCTCTCTGCACGGAAGCGGTCTTCTGATTATTTCCCATCATCATCTTTCACAACGAGAAAATATGAACTTGGACATTATTGTAGCCAAACGGCGGCGGATTGTCAAGGACGTTTGCAAAAAATGTAGGATGGCGTGCCGCGGTGCGCGCGAGGAAGCAAAAAACCCGAAAAAAGATCGGTAAAATCAGCAAAAACCCTTGACAAGCAGCGGGCGGACAGGTTAAAATAGCCATTGCGTATGTCAGCCTGATTAGCCCCGGGCCGCAGTGCGCGCGTTTTGCAGAGCGTCTGACCAGCGCTGTGCGTCCATGATATCCTGGATATCACCACGAGGAGGAATTCACGTGAAAACGTTTATGGCAAATGCCCAGACCGTCGAGCGCAAGTGGTATGTTGTTGACGCCGACGGCATGACGCTTGGCCGTCTGGCCAGCCAGGTCGCCGCAATCCTGCGCGGCAAGAACAAGCCCACCTACACCCCCCACTGTGACACGGGCGACCATGTGATCGTCATCAACGCGGCGAAGGTCGTGCTGACGGGCAAGAAGCTCGATCAGAAGTCTTACTATCATCATTCCGGCTATCCGGGCGGACTCAAGGAGATCAAGTACCGCAAGCTGATGGCTGAGAAGCCGGAGTTTGCGGTCAAGCACGCGATCGTGGGCATGATGCCCAAGGGCCCGCTGGGCCGTCAGATGGCGCGCAAGCTGCGCGTCTACGCCGGTGCGCAGCACGAGCATGAGGCGCAGCAGCCCGAAGTGCTCGAGCTGGTGAAGTGATAGCAGGAAGGAGTGTTTGACACATGGCACAGGTTCAGTATCAGGCGGTTGGCCGCCGCAAAAAGGCCATTGCTCGTGTTCGCCTCGTTCCGGGCGACGGCAAGATCGTGATCAACGGCCGCGATATCGACAACTATTTCGGCCTGGAGACCCTCAAGATGACCGTGCGTCAGCCGCTGGCGCTGACCAACCTCGAAGGCCGTTATGACGTGCTGGTGAACGTGTACGGCGGCGGTCTGGCCGGCCAGGCCGGCGCGATCCGTCACGGCGTGTCCCGCGCACTGATCAAGGCGGACCCGGAGCTTCGCCCGGCGGTGAAGAAGGCCGGTTTCCTCACGCGCGATCCGCGCATGAAGGAGCGCAAGAAATACGGCCTGAAGGCTGCCCGCCGCGCGCCGCAGTTCTCCAAGCGCTAATCCGCTGTTCAAGTCGAGGAGGCGAAGACTTATGGCGATCCTTACGGGTATCGTGACCGTGCTGCTTGTGATCACCGCGCTGATCCTCATCGTGACCGTGCTGCTCCAGCCTGGCGAGTCCAATGGGCTGGGCGCGATTGCGGGCGGAGCCGAGACGTTCTTTGGAAAGAACAAGGCGAAGTCGATGGAGGGCAAGCTCGCTCTGGCGACGAAGGTATCCGCGGGCGTGTTTATCGTCTGCGCGCTCATCGTTGCGATGATCGGCTGATCAAAAAAGGGAAGAGGCTGAAGCAAGGTTGCTTTAGCCTCTTTTTTTCGCTATAATAAATGTATGGATAGAACGCTGCGTGAAGCTGAGAAGGGCAGGCGTGAGAGGATGAAACGCAGTCGCAGGGAGCAACGGGATACCGGTTCCAAAAAGAAGACGGAGGATGCCCGTACAAAGGGCCGCACAAACGGACGGCGCGGCGGCACACAGCCCGTCAGGGAAGGGCGTGAGGTGCCGGGTGGCGCGCGTTTTGTTCGCACATTTGCGCCCGGTGATCAGGGGGATGGGCAGCAGGCGCTCCGCCTGAAGGTGGGCGGCATGTCGCGCGGCGTCTACCGCATGGAGGCGGAGGATGGCGCTGCGCTGCTGTGTGCGCGGGAAAATGCCAAAGGCGCGCTCAGCGGGGATGTGGTGCTTGCCGAACGCATCGGACGCGAGCACGTCATCGTGTTGCGTGTGCTTGAGCGCGCGCATGAGACGATTATGGGCGTGCTGCGCGTGCATGACGGCGCGTGCGTGATTCTGCCTGTGGAGCGGCGGCTGCCACCGGAAATCGCGGTGGAAGGCGATCTGGGCGACGCGCAGGATGGCGATATTGTGCGCACCCGCGTTATCCACTGGGAGGATGAAGGCGGCCTGTGCGTGACGGTGGAGGAGCGCATTGGCAGCTTCCAGCAGGCCTCTTGCGCGCTTGACGCGTTGGTGATGAGCCAGCATCTGCGCACGGCGTTTGACCGCGACGCACTGGCACAGGCGGAAGCCTGCCGCCCCGCACTGCTGGAAGATGACCCGCAGCGCGAGGATCTGCGCGGCATCGTGTCTTTCACCATCGACGGGCGTGACGCGAAGGATTTTGACGATGCGGTCAGCCTTAAGACGCTTGCCAACGGCCATGTGCTCTTGGGTGTGCACATCGCGGACGTGGGCCACTATGTGCCGCGGGGCACGCCGCTTGACCGGGAAGCCTATCTGCGCGGCACAAGTGTCTATCTGCCCGGACGCGTGCTGCCCATGCTGCCTGAGCAGCTTTCAAACGGCGTCTGCTCGCTCCGGCCGGATGAAGATAAGTTCACCCTCAGCGCGCTGATGGAGATCGATGAAAGCGGACGCGTGGTGGGCGAACGCCTGGCCCGAACCCTCACACGCTCCAAGGCGAGGCTGGTGTATGACGATGTCAATGCGTTTTTTGCCGGCGGCGAGCAGGAGGCGCGCCAGCTCGGCGCGCTGGGCGATACGCTTCTGGCGATGCGCGCGCTGTCGGCCAAATTGCGCGAGCGTCGCGAGGCGGGCGGCTGCATCGAGTTTGAGACGGAGGAGCCCACATTCGTGCTCGATGAGGCAGGCGAGCCCGTGGAAATCGTCAAGCGTGAGCGGGGCGATGCCGAAAAGATGATCGAGGATTTCATGCTCACGGCCAACGAGAGCGTTGCGCGCTTTGCGCGTGAGCGCAGCGTGCCGCTGCTCTACCGTGTGCACGAAAAGCCCGATCCAGACAAGCTCACCACATTTGCGGATTATCTGGATAGTGTGGGCATCAATTCGCGCCGCATCCGCCATCATGCATCGCCTGCGGATTACAGAAGTGTGCTGGAGAGCGCGAAAGAGTTGCCCGAGTACAGCGCCATTTCGACCCTGGCGCTTCGCAGCATGCAAAAGGCGCGCTATGATACCAAGCCGCTGGGGCATTTTGGATTGGCGATGGGCGATTACTGCCACTTCACTTCGCCCATCCGGCGCTACCCTGATCTGGTGGTCAGCCGCGCTGTGACAGCGGTGCTCACCGGCGCGCACGTATCGCTTGTGGGCGAGGCGCTTGCCGATGCGGCGCTGCGCAGCTCCGAGTGCGAGCGCATCGCCGTGGATGCTGAGCGCGCTGCGGACAAGCTGATGATGGCGCGCATGATGGCCAGGCATGTCGGCGAAGAATATGAAGGGACGATCAGCGGCATCAGCGACTTTGGCTTTTATGTCGCGCTGTTCAATGGCGCGGAGGGCTTTGTGCCCATGCGCACGCTGGAAGACTGGTTTGAGTTTGACGAGCGCCGCCTGATCCTGCGCGGCGAGCGCACAGGCGCGGTTTTCTCGATGGGGCAAACCGTTCGCGTGCGGGTGGAGAATGTGGAACTGACGCAAAGCGCCGTCGATCTGGCGCTGGTCAGGCAGCCTGCGCCCGTCAAAGGCAGGAAAAAGCCGGGCGGCAAGCGGGAACACGCGCGGATTCGCGGGTTCAAAAGCTGATGCAGGGAAGCGGCATTTGCATTTGGCGGCCATCCATGGTATACTGCCGGCATAGTCGGCGGCGTGTGGCGCGAAGAGCGTGCGCCGCTGAAAAAAACAAGGAGTGCATCGGATGAAAGCATCGGTCATCGGCTGTGGGCGTTGGGGATCGTTTATCGCGTGGTATTTGCACAGCATCGGGCACGAGGTGACGCTTTACGGGCGCGAAGGCTCTGCGCACATGCAACGCTTCATGGCGGAGCGCAGCAACGGATTGGTGACGTTTGATGAGACCGTCCGCCTCACCTGCGACATGGTGCAGGCGCTTGAAAGCGAGATCGTGTGCATCTCCATTGGTGCGCAGGGGCTTTCTTCGCTCATGGCGCAGATCGCGTCCTTTGGCGTCAGCGGCAAGACGTTTGTGCTGTGCATGAAGGGCATTGAGATCGGCACGGGCAGGCGCCTTTCCCAGATCGCCGCGGAGGCGGTCGGTGCAAGCAATGATATCGCCGTGTGGCTGGGGCCGGGCCATGTGCAGGAGTTTTTGGCGGGCGTGCCCAACTGCATGGTCATCGACTCGGAGCGTGAGGCGGTTAAGGAGCGGCTGGTCGGCGTGCTTTCCGGCGGGTTGATCCGCTTTTACTATGGCACCGATCTGATTGGCAACGAGGTCGGCGCGGCAGCCAAAAATGTGATCGGCATTGCCGCTGGAATGCTCGACGGCAAGGGGCTTTCCTCGCTCAAGGGCGCGCTGATGAGCCGCGGCACGCGCGAGGTCGCCCGGCTGATTCGGGCGATGGGCGGCAACGAGATCTCGGCCTATGGGCTTTGCCACCTGGGCGATTACGAAGCGACGGTGTTCTCCCGCTACAGCCACAACAGGCGCTTTGGCGAGGCATTTGTCTGTGGCGAGGCGTATAATGAGCTGGCGGAAGGTTACTATACGGTTGAGGCGCTGTGCACGCTTGCCGACCGGTATGGCGTGGATATGCCCATCTGCCGCGCGGTTCACGCGCTGCTGTACCAGGGCGCCGACGCCCAGGAAGAGATCAGCCGCCTGTTTACAAGGAGCATTAAGCGCGAGTTTTGACAAGAAATCTGCAAAGATGGCATCAAAATGAGGGCGTATGCCACAACTTCCGCTTGCGCTCGAGGGCAGATGCTGTTATACTGAATGCAGCATTTGCGTTAGCGACAGAAGAAGGTGGAGTGTTCATGGGCTACAAATCAAGGGTTTCTGACGCTGTTGTGCGGCGTCTTCCAATGTATTACCGGCATCTCAGGGAACTGGAAAAGGCAGGCGTGGTGCGTATTTCCTCCCAGGAGCTCGGCGAACGCATGAACCTGACGGCTTCCCAGATCCGGCAGGATATCAATTGCTTTGGCGGGTTCGGGCAGCAGGGATATGGCTACCACGTTTCCAATCTCAAGGAGCGTATCGGCGAAATTCTGGGGCTGAACCACGAGTATCACGTGATCATCGTCGGTGCGGGCAACATTGGCCGCGCTGTGGCCAATTATGCCGGCTTTGCCAAGGAAGGTTTCCACATCCAGGCGATGTTCGACGTATCCCCGGCGCTGGTGGGCATCGACGTGCACGGCATTCTCGTGCAGCCGATGGACAAGCTTGAGGCGTGGCTTTCCGCACACAAGGTGGATATTGCCGTGCTCGCTGTGCCGGCCTCTTGCGCACAGGAGATCTGCGATGAGCTGGTGAACGGCGGCGTGCGCGCGGTGTGGAACTTTGCGCCGGTGGATCTGAATCTGCCGCAGGGGGTGGCGGTCAACAATGTGCACCTGTCTGACAGCCTGCACATTCTGTCTTACCGCATGAATGAAAAGGAACTGTTTGAGGCCATCGATGCGGCCAGAAATCAGGATCGGAATAATCCGTAATATCAAAGGAGACAAACTATGGCTTCAGACCGCCACGGCATTAACCGGGGTGGCGACCTGTTCAATCGCCCGTCCACAAAAGAGGAGAGAAAGCTGTTTCCGGTGTGGACGCTGATTGTGATCGCGGGCTGTGCGGCCCTGTGGCTCTTTGGCGCAAAACTGTATGAAGAACGGATGGCGGCATATGAGACGTATGCCGCCATCAGCCAAGCTGCCGCGCAAACGACGTTTTTCCCCGGCGTGGTGGTCGATGGCATCGATTTGGGTGGCATGACGATGCAGGAGGCCAGCGCGCTTTTTTCCTCCCGGCAGCAGCAGGCTACGTCGGATTTTTCGCTGGTGGTGGCTTCGGGAGACAAGCGCTGGCGCATCACCTCCGATGAGGTGCCCATGACCTTTGATGTGCAGGACGTGCTCGAGCGCGCGTATGCCGTGGGCCACGTGGGCACGCTGGAGGAACGCTATGCTCAGATCGTGGAGGCACAGCAGCAGGGCAAGACCTTTGTAACGCGCTTCACGTATGACCGCGACGCCATTGCCGGGCTGGTGGATATCATCGGCGACAGCCTGGATGTGGAGGCCAAGGACGCCACGCTCGATGCGTTTGACGTCAACAACCGCACATTCACGTTCACAGACGAACAGGCGGGCTACCGCATTGACCGCGAAAAGCTGCAAAGCGACATCCTTGCAGCGCTTGACGAGGGCGCCTATGACCGCGTGGTGACGCCTTCGGGCAGCAGTGTGGAGCCGGAGGTGACGCGCGCAGAGCTTGAGGGGCTGTTTGGCAAGGTGGCTTCGTTCAGCACGACGACCACCAAGGACAACGACCGCAACACCAACATCAGCATTTCTGCCAACGCGCTCAACGGCCGCGTGGTGATGCCGGGCGAGACGCTTTCCTTCAACGACTGCACCGGACAGCGCACCGGCGAGAAGGGGTATCGTGAGGCGGGCGCGATTGCCGGCGGCATTCTGGTGGATGACACGGGCGGCGGTGTGTGCCAGACGTCTTCGACGCTGTTTAACGCCGTGGTGCGTGCGGATCTGGAGATTGTGGAGCGGTATCCGCACAGCTGGCCGTCGAGCTACGTCAACCGGGGTGAGGATGCCACGGTCAACTGGCCGTCGCTCGACTTTGTGTTCCGCAACAACGGACGGTTCCCGGTGTTCATCGTCGCGTGGTATGCCGACCAGGTGGTGACAGTCGAGGTCTACGGCGAGATGCTGCCGGAGGGGCAGACCATCGAGCTGGAATCGGAGACGGTCAAGACGATCACGCCGTCGGATGAGGTGCTCTATGTGCGCGACGAATCCCTGCCCGCCGGAACGCGCAAGGCCGGGCGGCAGAAGCGCACGGGCTATGTGGTGGATACCTACAAGGTCTATCTGGATGCGGAAGGCAACGAGATCAAGCGCGAGAAGCTGTGGACGACGACCTACCGCGCCTCGCAAAATGAGATTCTCTACAACTGATGGCGGAAGGGCAGGAAGGGGGAGGCCCGTGCGCAAGGGCGATATGCGCAGGGAGGAGCTGCTTGCTACGGCGGAAAAGCTCTTTTACACAAAGGGATATGAGCAGACGTCCGTGCAGGATATCCTCACCGAGATGCACTTTTCCAAGGGCGGCTTTTACCACCATTTTGACAGCAAATTGTCGGTGCTTGAGGCCATCTGCGAAGAGCGGGCCAGGGAGACTTGCGAGCTGGCGCGCCAGGCGGTTGCAGCGTGCAGCGGAGCGGCGCCGGAGAAGCTCAATGCGCTGTTTCACACCTCCGCGCTCTGGCAAAGCGAAAACCCGGGATTTGTGGCGCTGCTCATCGGGGTGGCGTACCGTCCGGACGGCGCGCTCATGCGCGAAAAGATGAAGGCCTGTCAGCTCGCCTGCATGCAGGGCGTGATGGAGGAGGTCGTTGCGGAGGGGGTGCGCACGCGCGCGTTCATGGCCGACGATGTGCCATCCTGTGCGGAACTGGTTTTGCGGCTGTACATGCAGTTTACCGATGAAATCGCCTTTCTTCTGGCGCAGGAGGAGAGCGAGAGCCGGATGAATGAGGCGATGATCCGCAAGCTGCGTGCCTATCGCACGGCCATTGAGCGCACGTTGCTTGCACCGTTTGGATCGGTGGTGCTCTTTGAGGCAAAGGAGCTGTGCTTGCTGGGCCAGCGCATCCTTGCCGGGCGCGTTCGCAAGCGCGCAGATGTGCTGCTGGGCAAGTGACGCATGGCGCGTGAAAGAGCCTGTTCAAAGATGCGGGAAGCATCAGAAAAACAAAACGGCATTCCCAAAGCGTTTTGAAGCGCTTGGGAATGCCGTTTTTCTGGTGCGCCCGGCGGCGCACGTTTCTAAAGGGTGAAAGACCCGAATCCACCCGGCAGTGGGAAGGAGATAGCCGAAGGCAAGGGTGTCCACCGTGAGGTGGAATCTGAAGGAAGCCGGATGTGGGAGAGAGACTAACCACGGGCAAACCTCTGGCCTGACGAACAGAAACCGCATAGAAGGCTATATGCGAGGGTAAGGCTGCTAGACAAGTCAAAGCCCAATAGCTGCACGGAATCGCATGTGGTAAATGCGGCAGGTAGATGGAGGGAAAGAAACGTGTGGTACCCGGGGAGGTCTGCGCGGAACGCGCCGAAAGGCGTAACCACGGCCATATAAGAAAGCCATGCTGAACGTGCAGAAGTCAGCCGAAGCCATAGTACCTTGGGGGGAAAAAAAACCCAAGGGAAGGGCGGAACCAATACACGCCTGAGTAACCGAAGGAAGGAGGACGGCATGAAGAACGCAGAAAACGTCGGGAGCTGCCCGCAAAGAGACAGCACGGAATGCGAAGGGTATGCGGGAGCGCAGAGTGCCGTTCAGCCGGGGAACGAAGAAACGGCAGGCAGAAGCCAGAAGCTGCTTGAAGCAATCCTGTACAGAGATAATCTAAACAGGGCTTACAAGAGGGTAAAGGCAAACAAGGGAGCGCCGGGAGTGGACGGGATGACCGTAGAAGAAGCGCTTCCATGGCTCAAGGAACACGGCAAGGAAATAACTGATGCAATCCGAAGCGGAAAGTACAAGCCAACGCCGGTGAGACGGAAGGAGATTCCGAAGCCGGACGGAGGAGTACGGAAGCTGGGGATTCCCACGGTCAAAGACCGGATTGTGCAACAGGCAATCGCCCAGCAGCTCATGCCGATGTATGAACCGAAGTTCTCGGAAGGGAGCTACGGCTACCGCCCAGGAAGAAGTGCGCAGGATGCAATCTTCAAGATTCGGGGATATGCAGATGAAGGGTATGGATGGGCAGTACAGCTCGATTTGAGCAAGTACTTCGACACGCTGAACCATGAAAAGCTGCTGAACCTTCTGCGGGAAACTGTGAAGGATGAGCGGGTTATTCAGCTAATCAAGAAGTTCTTGAAAAGCGGAGTGATGGAGAACGGCGTGAAGATTGCCACGACGGAAGGAAGCCCGCAGGGCGGCCCACTGTCACCCTTATTGGCTAATGTGTACCTGAACGAATTTGACTGGGAATACGAAAGACGCGGCGTGCCTGTGATTCGGTATGCGGACGATATAGTACTCCTGTGTAAAAGTCAGAGAGCGGCGGAAAGACTGTTGGAAAGCAGCATCCGCTATCTGGAAGGGAAACTGAGGCTCAAGGTGAACCGGGAGAAAAGCCATATCGCCAAAGTGAACGCAACGAAGAAATTCAAGTTTCTGGGCTTTGCATACGGCAAGGGAAAGGATGTGCTGTTCATTCGTGTCCATCCCAAAGCCCTGCTGAAAGCAAAGAACAGGCTGCGCGCAATCACGAAGCGAAACCGCGGCGTCAATGTCCGAAAGGTCATGCAGGAAATAAAGGTCTACATGACAGGATGGCTGAACTACTACGGAATAGCGTCCCTAAAGACGAAAATGCAGGAATGGGACGAATGGCTGAGGCACCGAATCCGGGCATATATCTGGAAGCAATGGAAGAAGCCGAAAACCAAACTCCGAAACCTGATGAAACTGAAGGTTCCAGAGAATTTTGCCAGAATGGCGGCATACAGTCGCCGCGGGTATTGGTTTACGGTGGACACAGGAGCCGTGAAAAGAGGCATAACGAACGAAAGACTCACACGCGCGGGATTCTTTGAGCTCTCCCCGGCGTATGAGTCTATTCGGTCTGCTTGTACTGGACGCGCCGTGTACCGAACGGTACGCACGGTGCGGTGAGAGGACGGGGGTTCATCACCCCCTCCTACTCGATT
>DVJV01000023.1 GCA_018716525.1 Candidatus Ventricola gallistercoris | reverse complement strand
GAAGACGTTTTTGGACGGATGGTCAAAGCCGATGATCGTCGTGGGCATCGAGTGCGGGCACGAAGGGCAGGAGAGGCTGGTGGAGTACTGCCCCTATCATTACAGCGGCCGGTTCTGGGGAGACGTCGTGGGCCGCGGGGATGAAACGATGCGCTTTATCGTCGATACGCTCAAGCCCATGATCGATGCGACATACCGCACCTGGCCGTTTCGCGAGGCGACGGGCATCGGCGGTTCGAGCATGGGCGGGTTGATGAGCGCCTATGCGGTCATCCGGTATAACCGCTGGTTCTCTAAGGCAGCATGCTTGTCCAGCGCAATCGGCCCAGGAATGCGCGCGCTGACAGAGGATCTTGATCGCAGCGAACTGAACGAAGATACGCGCGTCTATCTCTCCTGGGGCACGAAGGAGTCCGGCGGCAGAAACGGCATGGGCCCCTGTAGCCGGAAACTGGCGGAAAGCCTGGCGGCGCACGGCGTGAATACGCGCCTGCGCTGTGTGGAAGGGGGCAGGCACTGCGAGGCGGAGTGGGAAAAGCTCGTGCCGGAGTTTATGGACTACCTGTGGCTGGACCGGTAAGGCGGAGGGAATGGGCATGACAGAAGCCGAGGCAATGGCGGTATTGGTCATCTCGGGCGTGGGGTATGCGCACCGCGAAGAGGCGCTTAAGAAGGCAGGCAGTGCGAAAGCCCTGTTGCAGGAGCCTGGGGCGTTTGCCGCTCAGCTGGGCGAGGCGGGCATTGCCGCCGTCCTTCGCGCCGTGCGGGAAAAAGACGCCTCATTTGAGCGCATGGAGCGGGAAAATGTGAAGCTGATCGTGCGCGGAGAGCCGGAGTACCCGGAACGGCTTGCGCAGATCGCCCAGCCGCCGCATTTGCTGTTTGCATGGGGTGCAGCCGATTTGCAAGACCGGTTTCCCTTTGCCATCGTGGGCACGCGAAGGGCAAGCGCCTACGGAGAGCGGCAGACGCGCGCTATCGCAAGAGATCTGGCCGCAGCGGGCGTGTGCATCATCTCTGGGCTGGCGCTGGGCATTGACGCAGCGGCACACGATGGCGCTTTGCTGGGCCACGGCCGCACCGTTGCGGTGCTGGGCGGCGCGCTGGACCGGTTCTACCCCGAGGAAAACAGAGCGCTCATGCACCGCATTCTCGGCGCTGGCGGCAGCGTTGTCACCGAGTATCCGCTGGGAATGCGCCCGGCACGTTACAGCTTTCTGCGGCGCAATCGCATCATCGCCGGGTTATCCCTGGGCGTGCTGGTGACGGAGGGCGCAAGCAGAAGCGGCGCTCTGCGCACGGCACAGGATGCGCTGGAAGAGGGCCGGGAGGTGTTCGCACTGCCGGGCAGTGTGGAGAGCGTCGGTTCGCAGCTTCCGCATATGCTCATTGCAGATGGGGCGCACCTGGTTACGGAGGCTTCGGATATTCTGGATGCGCTGGTGATTGAGCCCGGGCGCGAAACGATGGACGCTGCGCGCAGGCGCGGCCGCAACAAAGACGGGGGAAAGGCGACGCTGATTGTGCCGCAGGGCGTTGGGGAACGCGAGGCAGCAGTGTGCCGTGTGCTGCTGCGCGGTCAGGCAGACTTTGACACGCTGTGCGAGGAGACGGGTATTGAAAGCAGCGTGCTGGGCGCGATGCTCAGCGACATGGAGATGGAGGGGCTGATCGAGGCGGTTTCAGGGCTTTTGTACGCACCTGGCGAGGCCATGCGCCCGCGCCGCCAGTAAAAGAGGAGAAGCCGATGCCTTGAGGAAAACGCCCGCCGGGCGGCGCCGCTGCCGGGTAAAAGTGCTCTGGACGCATGCAGATAGCAGGCATAAAACCGGATAATAAGGAAGAAACTTCTTGCGAAATCTGGATTTCATCCTTGACAGATTGCAGAAGGGCTGGTATTCTTTTTTTCGTTTGTGAGAATCAGCGGCAGGGCCGCAACCTGGAGGAATGGATTTGAGCAGTCAGAAGCCCGCGTACAAGCTGGTCATTGTGGAGTCGCCTGCCAAGGCGCGCACCATTTCCAAGTTCTTGGGCAAGACCTATAAAGTGGAGGCATCCAACGGCCACGTGCGGGATTTGCCAAAGTCCCAGCTGGGCGTGGATGTTGAGCATGGCTTTGAGCCGAAGTATATCACCATCAGGGGCAGGGGCGAGGTGCTCGACCGCATCCGCAAGGAAGCCAAGGGCGCAAAGTCCATCGTGCTGGCGACCGACCCGGACCGCGAAGGAGAGGCGATCTCCTGGCATCTGGCGACGGTGCTGGGCATCGACCCGCAAAGCGCCTGCCGGGTGGAGTTTAACGAGATCACCGAGAAGACGGTCAAAAGCGCCATCCGCCAGCCCCGGCCGGTCAACATGCAGCTTGTGGCGGCTCAGCAGGCCAGAAGGGTGCTTGACAGGCTGGTGGGCTACAAGATCAGCCCGCTGCTGTGGGTGAAGATCAAAAAGGGGCTTTCCGCTGGCCGCGTGCAGTCGGTCGCCACGCGCATGATCGTGGACCGCGAGCAGGAGATCGAGCAGTTTGAGCCGGAGGAGTACTGGTACGTCGAGGCGGATGTGGATGCAGGCGGCAAGCGGCTCCGCGCGAAACTGCAGGCGCTCGACGGGGAGCGCGTGCAAATCGCCAATGAGATGCAGGCAGAGGCTGCCAAGGCGCGCATCCAGCAGGGCGGGTTCACGATTCGCAGCGTGAAGCGCGGCGAACGGCACAAGCATCCCGCGCCGCCGTTTACCACTTCAAACCTTCAGCAGGAGGCCAGCCGCAAGCTGGGCTTCACCACCGCCAAGACGATGCAGATCGCCCAGCAGCTTTACGAGGGCGTGGACATCGAGGGCCGCGGCACGCTGGGCCTGATCTCTTATATCCGTACCGACAGCGTCCGCCTCTCTGAGGAGGCCGTCAGCGGCGTTCGGGAGATGATCGCCGCGCGCTATGGTGCGGAATTTGTGCCCGAAAAGCCCGTTGTATACAAGGGGCGCAAGAGCGCGCAGGATGCGCATGAGGCCATCAGGCCCACCAACATCGACCTGCGGCCGGAGGATATCAAGGCGTCTCTTTCGCGCGATCAGTACAACCTGTACCGGCTGGTGTATCTGCGCTTTGCCGCCTGCCAGATGGCAGATGCCGTGTATGAGACGCAGCAGATCGAAATCGCATCCGACAAGGGCGTGCTGATGCGCTCCAGCGCCGAGCGCGTCCGGTTTGCGGGCTTTACCGCTGTGTATGAGGAGAGCCTGGATGAAACGCCCGAACAGGCGCCCGAGCAGACGCCCGGCGCGCTGCTGGACGTGACCGAGGGCACGCCTGCCACCGTCCTTCAGACGGAGGGCACGCAGCACTTCACGCAGGCGCCGCCGCGCTACACCGAGGCATCGCTGGTGCGCGCGCTGGAGGAAAAGGGCATCGGCAGGCCGTCGACCTACGCGCCGACGATCTCCACCATCCTGGCGCGCGGATACGTGATGCGCGAAAAGAAGCAGCTCTATCCCACGGAACTGGGCATCATGATCACCGACATGATGAAGGAGTACTTTTCCGATATCGTGGATATCGCCTTCACCGCGGGCATGGAGGAAAGCCTGGACGAGGTGGAGGAGGGCAAGGAAGATTGGCACGACGTGGTGGCAAACTTCTACGGTCCATTTGAGCAGACGCTGGAGAACGCCGAATCTAAGATTGAGAAAGTCGAGATCAAGGACGAGGTATCCGACGTGGTGTGTGACAAGTGCGGCGCGATGATGGTTTATAAACTCGGGCGGTTTGGCCGCTTCCTGGCCTGCCCGAATTTCCCGGAATGCCGCAACACGAAGGCCATTCAGGTGGAGATTGGCGCGCCGTGCCCCAAGTGCGGCGCCAAGCTGCTGCAAAAGACATCCCGGAAGGGGCGCAAATTCTACGGCTGTGAGCGCTACCCGGAGTGCGACTTTGTCTCCTGGGAGATGCCGGTGCGCGAAAAGTGCCCCAACTGCGGCAGCTATATGACGCTTTCCCACACCAAGAAGGGCGATTTCTGCGTCTGCGCGAATGAACAGTGCAAGACGCGCATCCCTGCGCCGGAGAGCGAGGAGTGAGCGTGCCGGGAAGGACGCTACGGAAGGAAGACCTATGCAAAGAGTGACGGTAATCGGCGCCGGGCTGGCGGGGTGCGAGGCGGCCTGGCAGCTTGCGCGCCGCGGCGTGCCCGTAAAACTGGTTGAGATGAAGCCCCGCACCTATACGCCCGCGCACCACAGCGCGGGCTTTGCCGAACTGGTGTGTTCCAATTCCCTGCGCAGCGACAGGCTGACCAACGCCGTGGGGCTGCTCAAGGAGGAGATGCGCCAGCTGGGCAGCCTCATCCTGCGCGTGGCGGATGAGACGCGCGTGCCGGCAGGCGGCGCGCTGGCGGTGGATCGCGATGCGTTTTCGCGCGGCGTGACGCAGGCGGTCAGCACGCATCCTCTGATTGACATCGTCTGCGAGGAGGCGGTAGAGCTGCCGCAGACGGATGCCGTGGTGGCGACGGGCCCGCTGACCAGCGAGGCGCTCTCCGCGCAGATTGCCGCGCTGCCGGGGCTGACGACATTAAACTTTTACGATGCGGCGGCGCCGATCGTCTCGGCGGATTCGCTTGACATGACCCGCGTGTTCCGCCAGAGCCGCTATGGCCGCGGGGATGATTACCTCAACTGCCCCATGAACCGAGAGGAGTATGAGGCGTTTTACCATGCGCTGCTCACGGCGGAAAAGGCGCCTGTGCACGGGTTTGACGGCACGCAGGTCTTTGAAGGGTGCATGCCCATCGAGGTGATGGCTGAGCGCGGGGAGATGGTCATGGCCTTTGGCCCCATGAAACCGGTGGGGCTGGTAGACCCGCGCAGCGGGCGCGAGCCGTATGCGGCGGTGCAGCTTCGCGCCGAGAACAGCGCGGGCACGATGTACAACCTGGTGGGCTTTCAGACGCGGCTCAAGTGGGGCGAGCAAAAGCGCGTGTTTTCCATGATCCCGGGTCTGGAAAACGCGGAGTTTCTGCGCTATGGCGTGATGCACCGCAACACATTCCTGCACTCCCCGGGGTTCCTCGACGCGAATTACCAGATGATCGGCCGTCCGGGCCTGTATTTTGCCGGGCAGATGACGGGCGTTGAAGGCTATGTGGAGAGCGCATCCAGCGGATTGGTGGCGGGCATCGCCCTGGCCCGGCGGCGCATGGGGCTTGCCCCGGTTGACTGGACGGATTACACGGCCATTGGCGCGCTGGCGCGGCACGTGTCGCAGGCGACGGGTGATTTTCAGCCGATGAACGCGAACTTTGGCCTGATCGCGCCGCTTGAAAAGCGCATTCGCAACAAGCAGGAGCGCTATGGCGCGCTGGCCGCGCGTTCGCTTGATGTGATCGAAGCGCTGCGCAGCAATCCGCTCCACGATGATTTTTACGCGGACTGACCGGATGACGGCTTTCTGTGCCCCCGGGCACCGGGTGTGGTATGATGAAAGACGCAGATTGTCACCGGGACACAGACGAGAGCAACATGGAGGAATGGAAACTATGACGCTGAAGGGCACGACCATTTGTGCTGTGGAAAAGAATGGCAAGATCGCCGTGGCCGGAGACGGCCAGGTGACGATGGGCGAGAGCACAGTCTTCAAGGCGACCGCGCACAAGGTGCGCCGCATCTATGGCGGGAAGGTCGTCACCGGCTTTGCGGGCACGGTGTCGGATGCGTTTGCGCTGTGCGAGCGGTTTGAGGGGAAGCTGGAGCAGTTCTCCGGCAACCTGGAGCGCGCCGCGGTGGAGCTGGCGCAGGAATGGCGCGCGGATAAGGCCATGCGCAAGCTGGAGGCGATGCTCATCGTGGCCAGCGGCGATCAGATGATGATCGTCTCGGGCACGGGCGAGGTGATTACGCCGGATGACGGCGTGGCGGCTGTGGGGTCCGGCGGAAACTACGCGATGGCGGCAGCGCGTGCGCTGCGTGCCAACACGGATCTTTCCGCACACGAGATTGCGGAGAAGGCGCTGCACATCGCGGCGGATATCTGTGTGTATACCAATCACAACGTGATTGTCGAGGATGCCTGACGCATCCGTTACAAGCAACGACTGCATACTGCATTGGAGAGGTGAAGCAATGATGGAGCTGACGCCCAAGCAAATCGTGCGCGAGCTCGACCGCTATATCATCGGTCAGGACGAGGCCAAGCGAGCCGTGGCGGTGGCGCTGCGCAACCGTTACCGCCGCGCCCAGCTGCCCCAGGAGATCCGCGACGAGATCGTGCCCAAGAATATCCTGATGATCGGCCCGACTGGTGTGGGCAAGACGGAGATCGCGCGCAGGCTTGCGCGGCTTGTCGATGCGCCGTTTGTCAAGGTCGAGGCGACAAAGTTCACGGAGGTGGGCTACGTCGGCAGGGACGTGGAGAGCATCATCCGCGATCTGGTGGAGGCCAGCGTGCGCATCTGCAAGGAGAAGGCGAGCGAAAAGGTCAAGGCGCGGGCCACCGTGCTGGCGGAGGACCGCATCGTGGACATGATCCTGCACCCCAACCGCAAGCCGGTCAACCCCATCGATGTGCTGCTGGGCAACAAGCCGCGCACACCGGAGCTGCCGGAGGATGAGCGCCAGCGCATCGCGCGGCGCAGCGAGGAACTGCGCGCCCAGCTCATGCGCGGCGAGCTTGAGGATGTGGAGATTGAGGTCGAGGTTGAGGACGCGCCCAAGGATGTGGAGATCAACGGGGCGAGCGTGAATATCGGCTCGATGATGGGCGACATGCTGCCCAAGAAGACCAAGATGCGCCGCATGAAGGTCGCCGATGCGCGCCGTCTGCTCGTGGCGGAGGAAGAATCCAAGCTCATCGACATGGATGCGGTGACCGATGAGGCGCTGCGCCGCGCAGAGCAGGACGGCATCGTATTCATCGACGAGATCGACAAGGTGGCCGGCCGCTCGAGCAATGGCCCCGATGTGAGCCGCGAGGGCGTGCAGCGGGATATCCTGCCCATCGTGGAGGGCAGCACGGTCAACACCAAGTACGGCGTGGTGAAGACGGATTACATGCTCTTTATCGCGGCGGGCGCGTTCCACGTGGCCAAGGTCACGGATCTGATCCCGGAATTGCAGGGCCGCTTCCCGGTGCGTGTGAACCTGAAGCCCCTGACCTGTGAGGACTTCAAGGCGATTCTTTCCAAGACCGATAACGCGCTGACCCGCCAGTATGAGGCGCTTTTAGCCGTAGATCATGTGCATTTGCACTTTGAGGAGTCGGCGCTGGATGCGCTGGCCCAGGCTGCGCAGGCGGAGAACGAGGCCAAGGAGGATATCGGCGCGCGCAGACTGCACACGCTGTTTGAAAAGATGCTTGAGGATATCTCCTTCAATGCGGGCGGCGACATGCCGGATGTGGATGTGACGATCAACGGCGATTATGTAGCAGAACATCTCGGACAGGACGCAAAAAAGATGGACATGCGGCGATATATTTTGTAAAATAGAGGAAAGCCGCACTCATAGCGCCATAAACCCGGCAGGCGCGCGCCTGCCGGAAGCGCACAACCAGGGGCAGCTGATGCCGGCTGCCCCTTTTGCGATGCCTGGAAAAGCGATAACATGTGGATTAAGCCTGAGTGGCTTTGACAAAATGGCTTGTTTAGGCCGAGCAGGGCTTGGGACGCGAAACAGGATGCGCATTCAGGCTGAACCCAAACGCTATGAACTTACCAATGCGAGGTTTTCTTACGCTGCTTCCCTCGTGGGAGTTTTGCAGGAACGAGAGGAAAACTGCGTTAAAGAATTGAAAAAAGAACGCCGGATGCGGGCTTTTCCGACACATTGAATTGCGTTTGCCGTGAACATAGAAAGGGAGGCCGGGGGGCATACACGGGGCCCCGGATGCCATGCAGGCCATGATCATCACCGCTTATAAGGATTACAATGCCCTGGTGCGCGTGGTGCGCGCGCTCAGCGCACATGCGCTGTGCTTGGTGCATGTGGATGCGCGCAGCGCAATCACCTCGCAGCAGGTGGCTGCGCTGGACGGGATGCCCAACGTGCGGGCGATCCGCCGCTTTCGCGTAAACTGGGGCAGCATCGACCACCTGCGCGCCCTGCTGGCGCTTTGCCGCATGGCGCTGGAGGATGAGCGGGTCACCTATCTGCACCTGATGAGCGCACAGGATTTTCCCCTGCTTCCGGCACAGGATTTTCTTTCGCGGTTTGAAGGTGAAACGCGCATTTTCATGCAGATGCTGCGCACGGCAGATGATCCCGAGCTCACCCACCGCTATGCGCACTACCACTTCATGCACTGGCTCAACTACCGCGATCCCTCGGAATGGGCACAAAATTGGGTAGGCCGCATCGACCGCTGGCAGGATGCGCTGCATATACACCGCAAAATCAGCCTGCCCTATAAGGGGCTGGTGTGGATGAGCATGCCGCGCGATGCGGCGCAGTACGCGCTGTGCGCCAAGCCGAGCCGCAAGCTGCTCAGAAAGCTTGCGCTGACGTACATTCCGGAAGAGTTCTTCTTCCAGAATGTCTTTCCGGGAACGCCGTTTGAATCGCGGATTGTGGATGCGCAGCTGCACTTTTCAATCTGGGATCAGCCCGAGCGCGGGCTGCCTGCCGTGCTGGATCTGGGCGATCTGGAGCGGATGGATGCGTCGGGCTGTGCATTTGCGCGCAAGGTGGAGGCAGGTTCGCCTCTGTTTGACGTGCTGCTGACAAGGTGGGAGAGCTGATGGATGGGAAGATGAGCGCGCCGGTCAGAGGACGTCTGGTGCTCCTGCTGCTGGCGGGCATTGTGCTGGTTGCGGCCGTGGTCACGGGGGTACAGGTTGCCAACGCCCATGCGCTGCGCGGCGTGGTTGATGCACAGGCGTGCCGCCTGACCGACGGAGCACAGGAGGATTTGCTCCCGGTCTTGGAGCGGGCCTGGGTTGAGCCGGAGCACATGTTGCACGTGGAGGGGGCGTTGCTGCGCCTTGATCAGCCTGTGGGCGAGGTGAATGTGCGCATCGGGCTGATGGCGGATGGGCAGGTGATTCTGCTCAACACGCAGATGGTGCGCAGGCCGGACTATGCGCAGGCCTACGGGTGCGATGACCACTGCGGCGCCTCGGCGCTGGCGGATGTGCGGGATATTGGGCAGGGCACGTATGACGTGGTGTTTGTCGATGTGCAGGGGGAGGAGACGCGCCTGATTACGACGGGAATGTCGCTATGTATTCCTGTGGAGCGTCAGGCGGATGATCTGCTGATGGAAACGGAGGCGCGGGATGAGTAAGGGCAGAAAAACGCACATCCTGTGCGCAGGCGTGCTTGCGGTGCTGTTCATTGTGCAAATGGTCATGCACCTGAATGCGGACAACCTGCTGCTGGATGACTGGGTGTTTGAAGCCGTTTTGGAGAGCGGGCAGAGTATGCCGGGTTTTCTGGCCGAGCGTTGGCAGGGGTGGTCAAGCCGCCTGATCATCGAGGGGCTTTTGGTCTATACCACCCACAGCATCTGGTTGTGGCGCGTGTGCGATAGCGCGATGATGGTGCTCATGGCGGTCGCCCTGGCCCGCCTGGCAGCCTGTGAAGACAAGCCGGACAGGCTTGCGCTCTGCGGCATGCTGGTTACCACCATTCCGTTTGCCGTGCTGCGTAGCACGGGATGGCAGGCGACCAGCCTCAATTACTACTGGCCGCTTGCCTGTGCGCTGGCCGCGCTCGTTCCGCTGGCGGATGCGTTGTGGAAGCGCCGGACGGGGTGCGTCTGGCAGATTCTGGCCCTGCCGTGTGCGCTGCTGGGCGCGAATCAGGAACAGACAGCCGCTGTGCTTGTGGGGGCGTATCTGGTGCTGGGCATCGCGCTGTTTGTGCGCGACAGGCGCGTTGCGCCGCTGTTGCTTGCGGCGCTGATCGTTTCGACGGTGGAGCTCTGCCTGCACCTGGTCTGCCCGGGCAATGCCCAGCGTGCGCAGCAGTCGGTGGCGCTGGTGAATCTGCGCGATTACGGTCAGTTTGGGCTGGTCGACCGGCTTTCTATCGGGCTGACGAGCACCACGGCGCTGCTGCTATTCACTTGGTGTCCGGTGTTGGCGGCCTGCGGCGCATGCGTCATCGCTTCGGCAGTTGCCAGGCGGCGTGGTGCTGCTTATGTGCTGCTCACAGCATTGCCGCTCGGTTTTGCGCTCTTTGCGGTCTTTGCGCCGCAGTGGCTGGAGAGCTGGACAGCAGCCGAGCCGGTTATGCAGGTATTTGAGCGGTTTGGCACCTATGTGTTGCTGATGGGGCCGCAGTACGCGGTGGGCAGCGGCCATATGCCGATGATGGTGTGCATTGTGTGCGTGCTTGGGGTGATGGCGCTGTCGTTGTACCTGTCCATCGGCCACAGGCCGCTTGCGGCGTGCGCAGTATTCGCCTTGGCCCTCGGGTTTGCAGCGCGCATGGCGCTCTCCTTCAGCCCGACTGTCGTGGAAAGTGGGGAGCGTACCATGCTTCCGCTCTATGGCGCGATGATGCTCTGTGCTGTGCTGAGCCTGCGCGATGTGCGCGCAGAGGGCGGGCG
>DVJV01000022.1 GCA_018716525.1 Candidatus Ventricola gallistercoris | reverse complement strand
TGAAAAAAGCGCCTTTTTCTGTGTTATGCAGTTTATCATTTCAGGGAAGCCTTTTAACGCTCCCGGTATCAGAAGGAAAACAGCGTGGTCTGGTTGGTTTCCGGCAGGCCGGAAAGACAGCCGCTCTCGCGCAGCAGATCCACCAGCGACTGGGAAATCTTCGTGCGGTTTCGCAGATCCTCCACCGAGATGAACGGTGCGGCAGCCCTCGCCTCCACGATGCTCTGCGCCGCGGCCTCGCCAAGGCCCGGCAGCGCGTTGAACGGCATACGGATGAGCGTATCGGAGACGACCTGGAACTTTGTCGCATCCGACTGATACAGATCCACCGGCGCCAGTTTGATGCCGCGGCAGAGCATCTCGATGACCAGCTCCATGATGACCATCAGGTCCTTGTCCTTCTGGGTGAGGTCCTTCTGGTTTTCCTCCATCTCCTTGTATCTAGAGCGGATGGAGGCAAGCGATCCGCCCAGGATGCTGGCGTCAAAGCAGTCCGCACGCACGGTGTAGTAGGCACAGTAATAGGCCGCAGGCCTGTGTACCTTGTACCAGGCAATGCGCAGCGCCATGGTCACATACGCCACGGCATGCCCCTTGGGGAACATGTACTTGATCTTTTTGCACGAGTCGATGAACCACGCGGGCACGTTGTGCTCGAGCATGGCCTCTTCCATCTCGGGCTTGAGTCCCTTGCCCTTGCGCACGCTCTCCATGGTGTCAAACGCCATCTTGGGCGCGACGCCGTAATCGATCAGCGCGTTCATGATGTCGTCACGGCAGCAGATGCACGAAGCCAGCGGCGCAATGCCCGCCTTGATGATTTCCTGAGCGTTGCCGATCCACACATCCGTGCCGTGGGACAGACCGGATATGCGGATGAGCTCCTCCATGGTGGTCGGGCGCGTTTCCTCGAGCATCTGGCGCACAAAGCGCGTGCCAAACTCCGGCACGCCGTATGTGCCCGTCTTGGAGCCAATCTCCTCCGGAGTGACGCCCAGCGCCTGCGTGCCGGAAAAGAGCGAGATCACGTCGGGGTCTGTCAGCGGCAGTGTGCGCGCATCGATGCCCGTCAGATCCATCAGCATGCGGATCATGGTCGGGTCGTCGTGGCCGAGCACGTCGAGCTTGACCAGCACGTCGTGCATGGAGCCGAAGTCGTAGTGCGTGGTGATGACGGGGCTGCTCATGTCGTTTGCCGGGTGCTGAATGGCCACAAACTGCTGGATTTCATACTCCTTGGGCAGCACGACCATGCCGGCCGGGTGCTGGCCCGTGGTGCGCTTGACGCCCACGCAGCCCAGCGCCAGACGGTTCATCTCCGCCTCGGAAAGCGTCAGTCCGCGCTCCTCACAGTACTTTTTCACGTAGCCGTAAGCGGTCTTATCCGCCAGCGTGCCAATGGTGCCGGCGCGGTAACAGTAGCCCTTGCCAAACAGCTCCTCAATGTAGGCGTGCGCGCGCGGCTGGTACACGCCCGAGAAGTTCAGGTCGATATCCGGCACCTTATCGCCCTTAAAGCCCAGGAAGACCTCGAACGGAATGTCAAACCCGTCGCGGTAAAGCTCCGTGCCGCACTGCGGGCAGTTTTTAACCGGCAAGTCGACGCCGACCTTGTATTTCTGCTTGTCCACGTCGAACGTATACCACTTGCACTTGGGGCAGCGGTAGTGCGGCGGCAGTGCGTTGACCTCCGAGATGCCCACCAGGTGCGCCACATAGGAGGAACCGACGCTGCCTCGCGAACCGACGAGGTAACCATCCGCGTTCGACTTTTTGACCAGCTTTTCCGCAATGTTGTACAGCGTGCCGTATCCGTAACCCAGGATGGAGGAAAGCTCCTTTTCCTTGCGGGCAACGACGATCTCCGGCGGGTTGTCGCCAAACCACTCGTGGATCTTTTCCTCGCACAGGTTTCGGATGTTGTCGGCGGCATCCGGCCAGAAGGGCTGGAACGTCTCCTTGCCCTCCGGATGCTTGGGATACAGGCCCACCTCGCCGATGCGCGCAGCGATCTTGGCCGGGTTGTCGATGACGACCTCCTCCGCCTTGGCCTTGCCCAGGTAGCTGAACTCGTCAAGCATCTCCTGCGTGGTCTTGAAGTAGAGCGGCGGCTGGTTGTCCGCATCCTTAAAGCCATGCGCAGCCTGCAAAATCGCGCGGAATTTGCCGTCCTTGGGATCAAGGAAGTGCACGTCACCCGTGGCGACCACCGGAATGCCCAGCTCCTCGCCCAGCCAGACAATCTTGCGGTTGAAATCGCGCAGCTGCTCCTCGTCCTCGGCCGTTCCCTCGCGGATCATGAACGCATTGTTGCCGACGGGCTGAATCTCCAGATAGTCGTAAAATCTCGCGATGCGCTTAAGCTCGGTGTCGTTTTTGCCATCGACGACAGCGCGGAAAAGCTCGCCCGCCTCGCATGCCGACCCGACGATGATGCCCTTGCGGTACTTTTGCAAAATCTCACGCGGGGTGTGCGGCCTGCGGCTGAAGTAATTGAGGTGGCCTTCGGATACGATCTTGTTGAGGTTGGTGATGCCGTCCTGCTCGGCCGCCAGCAGCACGATGTGATACGAATCGCCGATGGCGCCGCCGGTCAGCGCGCTGTTGATGTCGCACAGGCGGGATACGCCCTTTTCCTGTGCGGTTTCCAGCATCCGGTTGAGCATCTGCGCCGTGGCGCGCGCATCGTGCACGGCGCGGTGTGCGTTTTTGAGGCTGATGCCCAGCGATTTGCACACCGCGCCAAGCCGGTGGCTCTTGAGGCTGGGATACATGCGCCGGGAGAATTCGAGCGTGTCGATGACCGGCATGGCGATTTCAATGCCCAACCGCTTGCACTCCTCGGTCAGAAACGAGTAGTCAAACTTGGCATTGTGGGCGGCAAACGCGGCATCGCCGATGAACTCGAGCAGCTTGGGAATCTCCACCTCGGCGGGGTTGGCCTCGGCGACCATGGCGTCGGTGATGCCGGTGAGCTCCGATACCTCCTGCGGGATGGGCTCCATGGGGTTGACAAACCGGGAATACTCTTCAACCACCTGCCCATTGCGAATGCGCACCGCGCCGATCTCCATGATGCGGCACTTGCGCGGGTTGAGGCCGGTCGTCTCAAAGTCCACAACGACGATGTCGTTTTGCAGCGGCCGTTCGTCCCCGTCGCGCACGACGATGGTCACATCGGTCAGATATGCCTCCATGCCCGGGATCAGCTTGATCTTGTTCTTCTTCGCCGCGCCAAATGCCTCGGGGAACGCCTGCACCACGCCGTGGTCGGTGATCGCCACAGCCGGGTGCCCCCACTGTGCCGCGCGCTTGATCAGGTCAGACGCGGAGGACACGCCATCCATCTCGCTCATGTTGGTGTGCATGTGCAGCTCGATGCGCTTGCGCTCGGCGTTGTCCTCGCGCATGGGCTTCTTGCGCGCGTCGATATCCGTGACCATCATCACCAGGCCGCGCTCAAAGCTATCCATCTTCACGTCGCCGCGCACGGCGAACCAGCTTCCCGGCTTCACCGCGGCGATGACATCCGCCACAGCCTTGCGCTCCTCTTCCGTCGGCGGACGGTCCTCTTCCTCCTGCTGTGCGCCAAAGCGGCCCTTGCGCGGCTTGTAGCGCAAAAACGCCTTGCACTTGATTGTGTTCGTGTAATCGGTGAGCGCAAAGGACAAAAGCTGCATCTCGCCGCCGCGCAATTCGCGCGTCTCCGCGGTGAGCACTTCGCCGCAGATGGCGATCTTGCTCGCCTCTTCGGTCAGCTCGCTGATATCCACCGGCTCCGCCGTGATGGGCCTTCCAAGCACCGCCTTGGGTTTTTCCTTGGCGGCCTTCTGCTCGCTGCGCTCGACCTGCTCCTTCTGCTCGCGGATCATCTCGGAGACAGCCTGCGCATCCTCCGCAGCGCGGCGGCGGCGGATCTCCTCGAGCTGCTCTTCGCGCAGCTTGACCGCCTGGAAGCTCACGTGCACGTTTGAAACGAACACGTTGGCCACGAGCTGCTCAATGTACGCATCCACACCGGACTGCGCAAGAAACTTGGGCGCAATGTCCTGCGGCAGCAGCACGGAGAGCACATTGCCCTTGCACTCCAAGTGCGCATCCTGCAAAAGCGGCGCACCGGATGGGTGGTGCCGCTTGACACAGCGCAGGATGAACGGCGCATATTTTTGCGGATCGGAAAGAAAGTCCTCCGCAAGCTGCGGGGACTTGATGACCAGATGCACGCGCATGGGCGCAAAGTTGCGCCTCAAAGCGCGCTGTACGGCCAGAAACGGACCTTCCTCCACCAGGATATCCGAGGTAAAGTAAACGGTGATTTCCGTGCCGTTGCTCGAGGCCGTCACGCGCTCGAGCGTCAGATGGCCGATGAGCTGCGCCGCGGCGCCCTCAAGCAGCCCTTCCCATCGTTCAGCCATAGATCGGTTGCGTATCTCCTCGTATTCGTCATGGCGCGCCGGATGCGCGCCGGTAAATCAAATCAGGCCAACATTTTCCGGATTTCGTCGATCAGGATCTGCGAAAGATCCCCCGTCACCTTGCGGGGCGCTTCGCCTTTCTTGATGAGCAGCCCCGTGCCGTTTCCGCCGCCGCAGATGCCAATGTCGGCCTCGCGCGCCTCGCCCGGTCCGTTGACCACACAGCCCATGACAGCCACCTTAAAGGGGACATTCACCCCCGCAAGCTCCTGCTGCACGCGCGCCATGATGCCCCCCACGTCGATGCAGGTGCGCCCGCACGTCGGGCAGGAGACATACTGCACGCAGTCCTTGCGAAGCCCTACGTGCTGGAGGATCTCAATGCCGGCAGGCGGCTCCAGGCACGGGTCGCCCGTAAGCGACACGCGGATGGTGTCGCCGATGCCATCGAGCAGCAGCGCGCCGATGCCAATGGCGCTCTTCATGCGCCCCTGCTCGGGCAGGCCTGCCTCCGTGACGCCCAGGTGCAGCGGATAGTCGCACGCTTTGGCCGCCAGGCGGTAGGCGGCCACGGTATCCGGCACATTGCTCGCCTTCATGGAGAGCACCATGTCATAAAAGCCGCACTTTTCCAGCATTCTGGCATGCGAGAGCGCGCTTTCCACCATGCCCTGCGGCGTGGGGCCGCCGTACTTTTGCAAAATGTCCTTCTCCACCGAGCCGGAATTGACGCCGATGCGCACCGGGATGTGGTGCGCCTTCACACAGTCGGCCAGCACGCGCACGTTTTGTTCCCCGCCGATGTTGCCGGGGTTGATGCGCAGCTTGTGAATGCCGTTTTCAACGGCCTTGATCGCCAGCCTGTGGTCAAAGTGGATATCCGCCACCAGCGGCACAGGGCTCTTTTCCACCAGCGTGCGCACGGCCTGGGCGCACGCCTCGTTGTACACGGAAACGCGCACAATGTCCGCGCCCGCAATCGCCAGCGCGCGAATCTGCGAGAGCGTCGCTTCCACGTCCGCCGTGTCGGTATTGGTCATCGACTGCACGCTCACCGGCGCACCGCCGCCAATGAGCACGCCGCCCACGTTCACCTGCCGGGTCTGCTCAGCCATGGTATCTTCCCCTCTCTTGCATCAATCGGTTTGAACGGATTGTTTTGCATCAGCCTGCGACGAAGAAGCTCATGATGTCCTTATACGTCAGCACGATCATCAGCCCCATCAGCAGGATGAAACCCGCCGCGTGGATGGCGCCCTCCAGCTCGCGCTTGACCGGACGCCTGCGGATGGCCTCCACCAGCAAAAACAGCAGGCGGCTGCCGTCAAGCCCCGGAATGGGCAGCAGGTTCACCACGCCCAGGTTGACACTGATGAGCGCGATCAGCTCCAGATACACATCCAGTCCGCCGGTTTGCGTGACCTCCTGAATGACGTACACCGTGCCCACGGGGCCGGTCACCTCATTGACGCCCTCGCCCTTGAACACGAGGTTTTTGAGCGTCGATGCGATCAGGCGCACGCTCTCCACGTTGTAGCTGACCGAAAAGGGAATGCTCTGCAAAAGCGGCACGTGCACGCGCTTCTGGGCAAACGTAAAGCCCGCGCGGTAGCGCCCCAGTTCCTCGTCGTAAAACGGCGTGACAGCAATCTCCATCTGCTCCCCATCGCGCAGCACTGTGAGCGTAACGCTCTCCCCAGCAGATTCATCAATCGCCAGCGCGATCATCTGGGTATCCGTCACCGCCTCGCCGTTGACGGCAATCAGCTCATCGCCCGGCATCAGCCCGGCCTGCTGCGCATTGGGCTCCACCTGCGCGACATTGGGCACCACGGCCAACAGGCCCACAGCGCTCATGTACAGCACGATCACCAAAAAAGCGACGATGAAGTTCATCAGCGGGCCACTAGCGACGGTCACAACGCGCTTCCACACCGGCTGACGGTTGAACGCGCGCGGGTCGGGCAGGTCTTCGTCTTCACCGTAAAACTGGCAGTACCCGCCGATGGGAAACAGGCGCAGCGAAAACTGCGTGCCCTTTTTGCTCGTTTTCTTGAGCAGCAGCGGGCCCATGCCCATGGCAAACTCCTGTACGCCGATCCCGCAGGCGCGCGCCGCCAAGAAGTGACCGGCCTCGTGCGCCAGAATCAGCACACCGAGGAGCAATAGCGCCAGGATATAGTACATGAAAACGATCCACCTCCGAAACATGTGACAGGTAAACGCGCTCAGCGGCTAAAGCGCCCCGTTTCAAGCAGCGCCTGCGCCTTCTCTCGCGCGGCACGGTCGCTTTCAAACACCTGAGCGAGCGTGGGATGCGCGACAACCGGAACGGCCTGCATGGTCTCCTCCACCAGCTGTGCAATGCGCCCAAAGCAGATGCGGTCGTGCAGGAACGCATCGACGGCGATCTCGTTGGCGCCGTTGAGGATGGCGCACATCGTGCCGCCGGTTTCAAGCGCCCGGTATCCCAGCTCAAGCGCCGGGAAGCGGCGCAGATCCGGCTGTTCAAACGTGAGCGCGTTCATCTTGGCAAAATCAAGCCGCTCGCCGCCGGTGCAAAGGCGCTCCGGCCAGCTCATGGCGTAAAGAATCGGCAAACGCATATCCGGCGTGCCCAGCTGGGCCATCACAGCGCCATCTTCGAACTCGACCATAGAGTGTATGACGCTCTGCGGATGGATCAGCACGTCGATTTTCTCCGGCGGCATGTCAAACAGCCAGCGCGCCTCGATCACCTCCAGCGCCTTGTTCATCATGGACGCGGAGTCGATGGTGATCTTGCGCCCCATGCTCCAGTTGGGGTGCCTGAGCGCCTGTTCCTTCGTGGCGTGGAAGATATCCGCCGGGTCCCATGTGCGGAACGGGCCGCCGCTCGCCGTAAGGATCAGCCGACGCGGCTCGTTGCCCTGCGCGCCTTGCAGGCACTGGAAAATGGCGCTGTGTTCGCTATCCACCGGCAGCAGCGGATGACCGGCGAGCATCGCGGCCTGCGTCACCAGCTCTCCGCCCGCCACGAGCGGCTCCTTGTTGGCCAGCAACACACGCTTGCCGCAGGAAAGCGCCTCCATCACCGCTGCCAGGCCCGCAATGCCCACAACCGAAACGAGCACATCATCGGCCTCGCAGGCGCGCACGACGCGAAGCAGCACGTCCTTGCCAAACATCCACTGGCAGGCGTTCCTGATGTCTGCGGGAATGCGTTCCGGCTCCACGGTCAGCGCCGCGATCTGCGGGTGAAAAGCGCGCACCTGATCAAAGAGCTTTTCGCCGGAGCTGTGCGCCACCAGCGCGCTGACGGCAAACCGCCCC
>DVJV01000021.1 GCA_018716525.1 Candidatus Ventricola gallistercoris | reverse complement strand
ACTAACAAAATCGCTTCGATTGATTTGCCAAAACAGCTTATCATCCTTCGAAGCTATTTGTCAAGCATTTTAAGATATTCCATAAAACCTGGAAGCGTTTCAAAGAAAGCTACAAATTATTTGGAATCATCATCCATTCCTTCACGCATGTGATACCCAATTCGCAGGATGATCGCCTGGGGATGATCCCCGAAGCGCTCCCCAAAGAGATTGATGCCGCCCACATGCTGCGCCTGCTGCGATACGCCGATGCGAACGGCGATATACGGCATGTCCTCCAGGCTCAGATCTGCAAGCGTCACATCGCCGATGCGCGCATCTTCCAGATAGCTGCCTTCGCCGTTGACGCGCCATGTCTTGAGAAAGCCGTATTGCGTGGACAGATCCGACCACCACTCCGGCGTCAGCCGGCCATGGCGGCCACCGCAGTCGCAAGGAGACGTCCAAACCCCCAGTTGCCGCCCGTTGACCGAGACAAAGATATCGCTCTTCCACGGATCGCGGTACATGGGCGCTTCGGAACAAGCCTCAAAGGAGATCTCCAGCCATTCGATTTCCATGGCGTCCATCTGTTCGCAGGCAAAGCGGTATTCCAGTTCGCCGGCCCGGAACCAGAGAAGCTGTGCGTCAAACCGTCCCGGCAGATAGAATATGCAGGGATTGTCCATCTCCCCGATGTATGTATGCTCCCCCGCCAGCCCGCACGTCGGCTTGATGCCCTCGGCCAGGCTGTATCCCCCGATGGGCATCTGCGAGGACAGGGTGCTGACATGGTTTTCCTCCTCGGGCGCCAGGCGGATGGCAATGGTATCGATCTTGCGGCTGCACAGCTTGACCGCACCGCGCGTTCCCGGCTGTGCCTCCGTGTGAATGAGCCCCGCCTCCTCCAGAATCCGCACCGAAAGCGCCGTCGTGGACATCGGCACATCCAGAACCTGCGAAAGTTCGCCCACGCTCATGCTCCGCTTGGACAGCGCCTGCATGATCTGCAGCCGCACCGGCGCAGAAAGCGCATGGGCAATCCTGCGCAGGCTGTCGGGGCGCTCGATGGTCAAATCCGCATGTTTGCCCTCCAGTTCTTCCATGGCATTCACCTCTTCTTGTTCCGGTTTCTTCTTTGGGCTGCTCGTGTATGGCGATGCGCGCATATGCCCCTGCAGCCCGCCTTTACGCCCCGGCCATCTGTCGCGCCATCCGGGGCCTTCCTATCGTTTCTATTATATCATATCCATCCGCCGCAAAGGAACGGTTCATGCAAATTTGGGTTTTCCTGTCGCATTTCCTATATATATGAATTCAAACAAAAGCGGCTTTGGCGCGCGAAAAGCAAAAACGAGTTTGCCCGGCAGACACGTGCCTGATTTCTGCGCGCAAGAGAGATTGCTACCCTTTCACACCCTTGCGAGGTGGTTGACCGTGCAAATGCCGGCCGTTTTCCCGGTCAAAGGATGGTTTCTTGCGTAAAGGCTTGACTTTACAGCAAAAATCAGGGATAATAGATCGGATTATGGGCAGAAACTGGAGGGAAGAGGCCGGATGTCTCAGCGAATTGTACAGGTGCAAAGCGGCTCGCTGGCTGCGCGCAGCGGCATTCACGCGGGCGATACGTTGATCTCCATCGGCGGCACGCCGGTGCTGGATCTGGTCGACTACCAGTTTCTGACTGCGCGCCCATCGCTTGAAATTCTGCTTGAAGATGGAAACGGCACAAAACGGACGGTGCACATCCACAAGCGAACCGGCGATCCGCTCGGGTTGACGCTGGAATCTTCGCTGATGAGCCACCCCAAGACGTGCGCCAACCACTGCATGTTTTGTTTCATCGAGCAGATGCCGCCCGGAATGCGCGAGAGCCTCTATGTGCGCGACGACGACTGGCGGCTGTCACTGATGGCGGGCAACTTTGTCACGCTGACCAACCTTCCTCCCTGCGAGATGGACCGGATGGTGGAGCGGCGCGCCAGCCCGCTATACATTTCGGTGCACACCACAAACGGCGAGCTGCGCAAGAAGATGCTCCGCCACATTCACGCGGACCGCATCATGGAGTTTCTCAAGCGCTTTGCCGATAACCACATGAGCTTCCACTGCCAGGTGGTGCTCTGTCCGGGTATCAACGACGGCACAGAGCTCGACAGGACGCTGCAGGATCTCGCCTCGCTCACGCCGCACGCGCTGACAGTGGCGCTCGTGCCGGTCGGGCTGACGCGCTTCCGGGAACACCTCTACCCGCTGCGGCCATACACAGCGCAAGAAGCCGAGCAGATCATCCGCCAGGCAGAGGCGTTTCAAGAGGTGATGCTCGCCCGGCACAAAACGCGCTTTGTGTTCCCGTCCGATGAGTTTTACCAGATTGCGGGGCACCCGCTGCCGGATGTGGACGCTTATGAGGACTTCCCGCAGTTTGAAAACGGCGTCGGCTTGCTGTGCCGCCTCCGGGATGAGTTTGAAACCGCACTGCGTCTGTGCCCGGAGGATGGCAGCGCGCGGGCGCGCCGCGTGATCATGGCGACGGGCACGTCGGTCGCGCCTTTCATGGAAGAGCTGATTGAGAAGCACCCGATTCCCGGCGTGCAGGTGCGCGTTCACCCCATCATTAACCGCTTTTTCGGAGAAACCGTGACGGTGTCCGGCCTGATCACCGGGCAGGATCTGGTCTCCCAGCTTCTGGGGCAGGAGGCAGATGAGATCCTCATCACCCAGAGCATGCTCCGGGAGGGCGAAGACATCTTTCTGGACGACATGACGCTTGAAAAGGCGCAGGAAAAGCTGGGCATCCGCATCACTCCCGTCCCTGATGACGGCGCGGATCTGCTCGATGCCCTGCGTGGAACGGAGGTATAACATGGCCAAACCCTTGGTTGCCGTCGTTGGCCGCCCGAATGTGGGCAAATCGACGTTTTTCAATAAGATTGCAGGCCGCCGCATCTCCATCGTGGAAGACACGCCCGGTGTGACGCGCGACCGCATCTATGCGGACTGCGAGTGGCTCAATCACAAGTTTACGCTCATTGATACCGGCGGCATTGAACCGCGCACCGACGACATTTTGCTGCGGCAGATGCGGGCGCAGGCTCAGATTGCCATTGACACGTGCGACGTGATCCTGTTCTTCACCGATGGCCGCACCGGCCTGACAGCCAACGACGAGGATGTGGCTACCCTGCTGCGCAGGAGCGGCAAGCCCGTGATCCTGGTGGTCAACAAGGTGGATCACGCGAGCATGAACGACACCATTTACGACTTTTACGCACTGGGGCTGGGCGAGCCCTACCCCATTTCCTCCACGAACATGCTGGGGCTGGGCGACCTGCTCGACGCGATGGTCAGCCATTTCCCCCAGGATGCCAATGCACAGGAGGAAGAGGAGCACACCATTCAGATCGCCGTTGTCGGCCGCCCGAACGTGGGCAAGTCGAGCCTGGTCAACCGCATTCTGGGCCAGGAGCGCAGCATGGTCTCCGACATCGCCGGCACTACGCGCGACGCCATCGACACCGCCTTTGTGCGCGAGGGCCAGCGCTACAACATCATCGACACAGCGGGTATCCGCCGCAAGCGCGCGATCGAGGAGGAATCCATCGAGCGATACAGTATCGTGCGCGCGCTGGCTGCCGTGCGCCGCTGCGACGTGGCGCTGATCGTCATTAACGCCGAGGACGGCGTGACCGAGCAGGATACCAAGGTCGCCGGATACGTCTATGAGGAGGGCAAGGCGGCGGTCATCGTCGTCAACAAGTGGGACGCCATCGAAAAGGACACCAACACGATGGAGGCCTTCCGCAAGCAGGTCATCGAAGACCTGAAGTTCATGGACTATGCGCCGGTGGTGTTCATTTCCGCCCTGACCGGGCAGCGCGTGCCCAAGGTGCTGGAGACGGTCAAGTCCGTCTACGAGCAGACTTCCCGCCGCATCACCACCGGCCTGCTCAACGATGTGCTGGCCGATGCGACCGCCTCCCTCCAGCCGCCGTTCATCAACGGACGCCGCCTGAAGATCTACTACGCCACGCAGCAGAGCGTTTGCCCGCCGACGTTCGTGTTCTTCGTCAACGACGAAACGCTCATGCACTTTGCCTACCAGCGCTACATCGAAAACCAGTTCCGCAAGTCCTTCGGCTTTGAAGGCACCCCCATCCGCTTCATCTTACGCCAGAAGAATCAGAAGGAAGGCTGAGATCATGTACATGGCTTTGACGCTGCTGCTCGGGTATCTGCTGGGCAGCATTTCCACCGGCGTGCTGCTCTCCCGGCAGTTTGCCCACACTGACATCCGCAGCCAGGGCAGCGGCAACTCCGGCACCACCAACATGCTGCGCGTCATGGGCAAAAAATACGCGCTGCTCACGTTTGCCGGCGATATGCTCAAGGGCATTCTCGCTGTGCTGATCGGCAAGCTGCTCGTCGGCGGCGCCGTCGGTGGAATGCTCGGCGCCACGGGCGCGATTCTCGGCCACAACTTCCCCGTGTTCTTTGGCTTTAAAGGCGGCAAGGGCATCGCCACCAGCTTTGGCAGCCTGCTCTTCGTCTTTCCCCTCCAGGCGCTCGCTGCATTCGGTGTGTTCCTGCTGGTGGTGGCCATCACGCGGTATGTGTCCGCAGGTTCCATCGCAGCGGCGGCATCGCTTCCGGTCTTTATCCTGCTGACCACGCCGCCCGACCCCATCATTGGCACGCTTAGCGTTGCCGTCGGGCTGCTGGCCATTTTGCGCCATCACCAGAACATCAAAAGGCTGCTCAATCACACGGAAAGCAAGCTGAACCTCGGCTCCAAGAAAAAAAGCGCATGACCTCGCCGCACATACTGCCGGATTTAATTGGGCTTGGAGCGCTTCGGCCTTCCAAGCGCCCAATAGGGTTTTTGACAGTCTGCACCGCCCTTTATCTAAACGGAAAGGGCGGTTTTTTAGTGCCTTCTGCGCCCTGTCAGCGCAGGTCTGTCCCCGCCTCGCCTCGCGTATACTCCGCGGGGAGGGATATGGTATGCTCATACAGGTGATCTTGTTCGCCTTTGGCCTGGCGCTGCTCATCCGGGGCGGCGACTGGTTCGTAGACTCCGCATCATCCATCGCCAGACAGCTTCACATGCCGGAGCTGCTCATCGGCGCAACCATCGTTTCCATCGGCACGACGCTGCCCGAAACCATGGTCTCCACACAGGGAGCGCTGCTGGGCAGCAGCTCCATCGCCTTTGGCAACGCCATCGGTTCTATCATCTGCAACACGGCGCTGATCGCCGCCCTGACGCTGGTCGTGCATCCGTCTGCAGTTGACCGCAAGGTGCTGCTCGTCCCTTCCCTGGCCTTTTTCATCGCTACCGCTTTCTTTTGCTTCAATGCTTATGCATTCCGCGCTTTTCCCCGCCTGTCCGGCTTGATCCTGCTGGCGGTGTTTGTCGTATATGTCACCTGCATGATCCGCTCTTCCCTGGCCTTGGCACGCTCCAAACCGGCAAAGGGCTCTAAAGCAGAATCTTCCATCACCGCCCCTTCTTCCTGTGACCCCGACACCTCGCTTCTGCGCGACGGGCTCATGCTCTGCTGCGGCGCGGCAGTCATCGCAATCGGCGCAAGGCTGCTCGTCTCCAGCACTCAGGTAATCGCACTGGCCATGGGCATTCCCGAAAGCGTCATTGCCCTGACAATCGTTGCCCTGGGCACATCGCTGCCCGAGCTGATCACCGCCATCACGTCACTGCGAAAAGGCTTGGGCGCGCTGTCCCTTGGAAACGTCATCGGGGCCAATCTGTTTAATCTCGTGCTCGTGTGCGGGCTTGCCATCACCATCGCCCCCTTTGATCTTGCCTCTGCCGGCGCATCGAGCATGACCGTAGACATACCGCTGATGCTGCTGTCCATGCTGCTGCTGGTGGTGCCCGCGCTCCTCTTTGGCCGGATGCACCGCACACAGGGCGTCATTCTGCTGCTGACTTACGCCGGATATTGTGTATATCAGTTCTTTTTCGTGTGAACGCACGGCAAATATCCGAACATTCAAAAAGATTGAAATTATTTTGTTCGATATTTTTCGCCAGATTCGCGTTTTCCGCCTTTACAACTTCCTCAACTTGCGGTATGATTACAGAGTCTTCATTTTATGTGTACCCGATTGGACGAAGGAGGAAACAAACCAATGAAGAAGCTGATTGCCCTTGTACTGGCCGCCGTGCTGTGCATGGCCGCTTGCGCCGCGCTGGCTGCTGACCTGAAGGTCGGCGTCATCCTCATCGGCGATGAAACCGAGGGCTACTCCCTCGCGCACATGGACGGCATCAAGGCCGCCGCCGCCGAGCTGGGCATGGATGACAGCCAGATCATCTGGAAGTACAAGGTGCCTGAGGACCAGACCTGCTATGACAGCGCGCTGGATCTGGTGGGCCAGGGCTGCAACGTGATCATCTCCAACTCCTACGGCCATCAGAGCTACATGGCGCTGGCTGCCGAAGAGTTCCCGGATGTGACGTTCGTCGCCATGACGGGTGACTTTGCCGCGCTGACCGGCCTGGATAACTTCAAGAACGCGTTCACCCGGGTGTATGAGTCCCGCTATGTGTCCGGCGTGGTGGCCGGCATGAAGCTGGCTGAGCTGCTGGAGTCCGGCGAGCTCTCCGCCGAAACGCAGCCCAACTCCTTTGACGCGGACGGCAATGTCAAGATCGGCTATGTTGGCGCGTTTGACTATGCCGAAGTCGTTTCCGGCTACACCGCTTTCTTCCTGGGCGTTCGCAGCATCGTGCCGAACGTGACCATGGAGGTCATGTACACCAACTCCTGGTTCGATATCGACAAGGAAGGCGCTGCTGCTGAGGCGCTCATCGCCAAGGGCGCTGTGATCATCGGCCAGCATGCCGACTCCACCGGTGCGCCTGCCGCTACCCAGAAGCTGCATGATGCCGGCACCATCTGCTACTCCATCGGTTACAACATCGACATGCTGCCCACCGCGCCGACCGCGGCGCTGACCTCCGCCACCAATGTGTGGTCCGCCTTCTATGGCGAGCTGTTCACCGCCGCGATGAACGGTGAATCCATGGATGCCGACTGGGCTCATGGTTATGACGGCGGCGCCGTGGCCATCACCGAGCTGGGCGAGTCCTGCGCGGAAGGCACTGCCGAGAAGGTCGCCGAAGTTGAGGCCGCGATCAAGGATGGCACGCTCAAGGTCTTCGACACCTCCACCTTCACCGTGGGCGGCGAGACCGTGACCTCCGCGCCCTGCGACATGACCATCATGGACTTTGCCACCGGCACCGTGATGTACGAAGGTGAGACGTACGAGGGCATCGTCGACGGTGCGTTTGAAGAGTCTACCTTCCGCAGCGCCCCGTACTTTACCCTGCGCATCGACGGCATCGTGGAGGATGCCGCGCAGTAATTCCGTCCGTTCCGGCGGCAGAGGAACCCCGCAAGGATTCCTCACGAAAAGGGAAGCCCTCAGCGCGCTTCCCTTTTCGCGCGTCTTCCGCTTTATGGCAAACAGGGGCGCATTATCCCCTTCCCTGCCTTTTGGCATCTTACGCACCCTTCCCAAACGGCGGTGCCGACGGATCAAACACCAACCCGAAGGAGTGAGCGGCCTGCATGGAAAACGCCATTGAACTGCATCACATCACCAAGCGGTTTGGCAGCATCGTAGCCAACCGCGACGTATCCCTGTCCGTGCGCAAGGGAGAAATCCTCTCGCTGCTGGGCGAAAACGGAAGCGGCAAGACCACGCTGATGAACATGATCGCGGGCATCTACTACCCCGATGGCGGCCTGATCACCGTAAATGGCAAGTCGGTGGAGATCCGCAGCCCCAAGGATGCTTATGCGCTGGGCATCGGCATGGTTCACCAGCACTTCAAGCTGATCGACGTGTTCACCGCAGCGGAAAACATCGCGCTGGTGCTCGATAAGCACGAAAAATACGACCTGAAAGCCATCAAGAAGAAGGCACACGCCATCTGCGACCGGTACGCCTTTGACATCGATCTGGATCAGAAGGTCTATGAGATGAGCGTCAGCCAGAAGCAGACGCTTGAAATCATCAAAATGCTCTACCGGGGCGCGCAGATCCTCATTTTGGACGAGCCAACCGCCGTGCTCACACCGCAGGAGACGAACCGCCTCTTTGCCGTCATGCGCAACATGAAGGCGGACGGCAAATCGGTGATCATCATCACGCACAAGCTGCACGAGGTGATGGCCATCTCCGACCGCGTGTCCATTCTGCGCAAGGGATCGTACGTCGGCACGGTGGAGACGAAGGATGCCAGCGAAGCGCTGCTGACCGAAATGATGGTCGGCAAAAAGGTGGCGCTCAACATCGACCGCCCCGAGCCTCACGACCGCCATCTGCGCCTGAGCGTGCACAACCTGAGCGTGACCAACGCGGAAGGCGTAAAGGTGCTCGACGGGGTGACGTTTGACGCATTTTCCGGAGAGATTCTGGGCATTGCGGGCATTTCGGGCAACGGACAGAAAGAGCTGCTTGAATCCATCGCCGGCCTTCAGGCGACGGACCCGGGTTCCAGCGTCATGTACTTTCCGGACGATGACCGCGATTCAACGGCCGAGCAGCTCATCGGCAAGTCGCCCAAGGACATCCGCGACATGGGCGTGCACCTCTCCTTCGTGCCGGAGGACAGGCTGGGCATGGGCCTTGTCGGCTCGATGGACATGGTCGACAATATGATGCTCAAGAGCTATGGCGAAGGCCATTCCCCCATCGCCAACCGTCGTGCGCCGCGCCAGCTCGCCGAGCAAATCAAGGACGAGCTGGGGGTCGTTACCCCGTCGATCTCCACGCCCGTCTCGCGCCTGTCCGGCGGCAACGTGCAGAAGGTGCTGGTCGGCCGTGAGATTGCAGCCAGCCCAACCGTGCTGATGACGGCATACGCCGTGCGCGGGCTGGACATCAACACCAGCTACACCATCTATCACCTGCTCAATGAGCAAAAGGAAAAGGGCGTCGCCATCCTCTACGTGGGCGAAGACCTGGATGTGCTGGTCGACCTGTGCGATCGGATTCTCGTGCTCTGCGGCGGCAAGAACAACGGCATCGTTGAGGGCCGCAAAACCACCAAAGAAGAAGTCGGTCTGCTGATGACCCGGCTTCAGCAGGAAGGAGGCATCGCCTGATGAGCGTAAGAAGTCAGGCCCTGCGCGAGCCGTTCGTGCGCGTCGTCAAGCGCAGCGGCATCTCACTGCGCCGCAAAGCCGTCATCCGCCTGGTTGCGGTGGCGCTGGCGCTGGTGGTGGATGCGCTGTTTATCTTCTTTGTGACAGGGCTCAATCCCCTGGATGTCTACCGCGCCATGGTACAGGGTACGTTCAGCACCAGCATGCGCTTTTCCTGGGCCATGCGCGATCTGGCGTCGCTGCTGCTGATCGGCATCGCCCTGGCTCCCGCCTTCAAAATGCGCTTTTGGAATGTCGGCGCAGAGGGGCAGGTGCTCATGGGTGCGCTGGCAACCGCCGCTGTGATGGTCTACTATGGCGGAAAGCTCCCCTCCTATCTGCTCTATGCCGCCATGCTGGTGGCCAGCCTGTTTGCCGGGGCGCTGTGGGGGTTCATTCCCGCTTGGTTCCGGGCACGCTTTTCCACCAACGAAACGCTCTTCACGCTGATGATGAACTACGTGGCCATTCAGATCGTCGCCTGCTGCGTAAACATCTGGCGTGGCCAGGCTTCCGGTCTGGGCAAGCTCAACATGAAGACCAAGGCCGGCTGGTTCCCGCAGATCCTGGGCCAGCGCTACACGATCAACCTGATCGTCGTCGTCCTGCTCATGGTCGCCATGTATTGCTATCTGCGCTACAGCAAGCAGGGCTACGAGATCTCCGTCGTCGGCGAAAGCGAAAACACCGCGCGCTACGCGGGCATCAACGTGGGCAAGGTCATCATCCGCACGATGATCCTCTCCGGCGCGCTGTGCGGCCTGGCCGGCTTCCTGATCGTCGGCGGGCGCGACCAGACCATCTCCACCGGCACGGCGGGCGGCAACGGTTTTACCGCCATCATCGTGGCCTGGCTGGCCAAGTTCAACACATTCTACATGGCGCTGATCTCCTTCCTGCTGATCTTCCTGGAGAAGGGCGCGGCAGAAATCGCATCGGCATACAACCTGAACGATTTTGCCTCCGACATCATCGCCGGCATCATTCTCTTCTTCATCCTCGGCAGTGAGTTCTTCGTCCAGTACAGAGCGATTTTCCGCGGTCGCGCGGGCAGGGAGGTGTGCTGATGGATACGTTGATCGCATGGATTCTGCGCGCCATCCCCTTTGGCACCATCATCATGTACGGCGCAATGGGTGAGATCATCACCGAAAAGTCGGGCAACCTGAATCTGGGCGTACCCGGTATCATGTACCTGGGCGGCTTCGCCGGATTCGCCAGCGCCTACATCTACGAAAACACTGCCGCCAACCCCAATATGGCGCTGTGCGCCGCGCTTGCGCTGGTCTGCGCGTTTCTCGCTTCCATGCTCGGCGGGTTCATTTACAGCTTTCTGACCATCAGCCTGCGCGCCAATCAGAATGTGACGGGCCTCGCCCTCACCACATTCGGCATGGGTGTGGCCAACTTCTTCGGCGTGTACATTCTCAACGGGCGCACGGCGACGCAGAGCCTCGTCTACCGCACGTTCCAGACGAAGATGCCGGTGCTATCGGGCATGGGCGTTGTTGGGCAGACGGTATTTGGCTATGGCTTCATGGTCTATGTGGCCGTCGTGCTGGCTGTCGTGCTGCACATCTTCCTCAACAAGACGCGCACTGGCCTCAATCTGAGGGCCATCGGCGAAAGCCCTGCAACGGCCGATGCGGCGGGCATCAGCGTCACCCGGTACAAATACCTGGCAACCTGCCTGGGCGCCGGTATCTCGGGTCTGGGCGGCCTGTACTATGTGCTCGACTACAACCAGGGCATCTGGGCGACAACCGGGCAGATCGAAGCGCTGGGCTGGCTGGCCGTGGCGCTGGTCATCTTCACCACCTGGCGGCCCCTCAATGCGATCTGGGGTTCTTACCTCTTCGGCATGCTGTACTGGCTGTATCAGTTTCTGCCCACGCTGCTGGGCATCAGCGTGCCCGGCTACGTGACCGACCTGATCCAGATGGTGCCCTACATCGTCACCATCGTGGTGCTGGTCTTCACCTCGCTGCACAAAAAGCGCGAGAGCCAGCCGCCTGCCAGCCTTGGTCTGGCCTACTTCCGCGAGGAGCGCTGATTCCCCCTTTTCCCCTTCATCCATACAAGAGCGCCGGAAAACCACGTGTTTACGGCGCTCTTTTGTGCCCTTTTCGGGTTGACAGACCGTCGATTTTCCGGTATAATGCAGGGGAATTAGGGAGTAGTCAGCGTCCTTCCCGGGCGTGATAAGGCCAACACACTGAGGCATAGCCCTCTGGCTTTATATGAAATGACGAGACTAATCTGTGCAGATTGCGGCAGGTTGGTCTTTTTTCATTTCCTGCCGCCTACCCATGATTGAGGGAGGAATTCAAAGTGGGCTTGTGGGAACTGTTTGTCATCGCACTGGGGCTGTCTATGGACGCTTTTGCCGTCTCCATCTGCAAGGGATTGAGCACAGGCAAGTGCCGCATGCGGCATATGCTCATCTGCGGCGTATACTTTGGCGCATTCCAGGCACTGATGCCGCTCATCGGCTATGTGCTCGGCGCGCAGTTTGAGACGCTCGTCTCCTCTGTCGCGCCCTACATCGCGTTTTTGCTGCTGGCCTTCATCGGCATCAACATGATCCGGGAATCCTTCAGCACGGAAGCCGAGTCGCTCGATGCCGACTTCTCCTTTCGCTCCATGCTGCCCATGGCCGTGGCCACCAGCATCGACGCACTGGCCATCGGCGTGTCCTTTGCATTTCTGAAGGTATCCATCATTCCGGCTGTCTCGCTGATCGGTGTGACCACGTTCGTGTGCTGCGTCATCGGCGTTAAAATCGGCAGCCTGTTTGGCGATCGCTACAAGGCGCGCGCCGAGTGCTTCGGCGGCGTGGTGCTGGTGCTCATGGGCCTCAAAATCCTGCTCGAGCATCTGCTCTGACCCCGTTGATTCCCTTTATACAATCGGTGCGGGCCTGCTCTGCACCGCTGCACCGTCTCCTCATGTCGTTACACAAGATAACGTATTCCGGACACGCGCCGTCAGACGGCGCGCCAGCGTGTCGAAAAAGTCCGCCTACGGCGTCCTTTTCCGAGCTTTGCGCCGTTTCCCTCTCGCCTCCCATGGGGCTCCCGGGCGGGAAACGGCGCAAGGAAACCTTGCACAGCAAGGCTTCCGAATCCGCCGCACATGTCGCCGGATTCGGATTGCATTTGGAGGGCTTTAGCCCTCCAAACCTCTCGGAAGGGTTTTTTGACAGTCTGGCCGGCCGCGCCTTATGGCGTGGCCGGTAAACTTTTGCGTGCGTTGCCCGTCAGCCTGACCCCGGAAACCCGGGCACAGGCCGGAGCGGTTGCGGGCGGCGTGGTCATCCAGTGTCGGCTGCACATCCATTATGGAAAACTGCAGGGTAAATTTGCGGCCCAATGGGTAAGGCCGCCGGCAATGGATGCCGGCGGCCTGAGCGGTGAGGCGGTGAGCCTCACGGTATTTTAAATTATGTCTGTACGGGGATCAGCTGGACAGAAGGCCTGCAGCGCGCATATTGGCCAGCAGTTCATTGAACTGCGCGACAATATCGCCGGTTCCGGTGGCATCCGTGACGGCGGCGGCAGGCGTTACGGTGCCTTGCGGCCCCTGAGGACCAGCAGGACCTGCGGGACCTTCCGGTCCCTGAGGACCTGTGTCGCCTTGCGGCCCCTGCGGGCCTGTGTCACCTTGAGGGCCTTGGGGACCTGCCGGACCTTGCGGCCCTTCGGGGCCGGCGGGGCCTGTGGGACCAGTGGGGCCGGTGTCACCCTGCAATCCCTGAAGGCCCTGCACACCCTGTGTGCCCTGTGCGCCAGCGGGGCCTGTGGGGCCAGTGGGGCCAGTGGGGCCCGTAGGGCCAGTGGGCCCCGTAGGACCTGTAGGGCCGGTCGGACCGGCATTTCCCTGAAGGCCCTGCACACCCTGTGTGCCAGCGGGGCCGGTAGGTCCGGTAGGTCCGGTCGGGCCGGTTGCGCCGGTTGCGCCGGTGCTGCCCGTGCCCGCGGGGCCGGTTGCGCCAGTGGGGCCGGTTGCGCCGGTTGATCCGGCGGCGCCTTGCGGGCCCTGCGCGCCTCTGGGGCCCTGCGGGCCTTGCGGGCCGGTGGGGCCCATCACGCCTTGCGGGCCTGCGGGACCTACAGGGCCTTGCGGCCCCGTCGGGCAAACCGGACAGGGCGGGCAGGGCGTGCAGGAGGTGCCGCAGTCGCAGCCGCATGAGGGATTGCAACAATTGTTGCAAAGCCCCTGGCCGGACTGGTTCGTCGAACGAGCGATATAGTACGGCAAAAGAGTCACCTGCTTTCATGAGGATGGAAATGGGGGAACTTGTTTTTTGCTCCCTAGCATACTCTATGATATCCGGCACGGGAGCGTGCGGGAGGGCAGAGGTGTTTTGAGGGAGGAAGGGCATGTCGGAGATTTCGCTGTGCATGATCGTCAAAGATGAGGCGCAATGCCTGGCGCGGTGCCTTCAGAGCGTGCAGGGGGCGGTCGATGAGATCGTCATTCTGGATACCGGCTCGACGGACGATACCAAGCAGATCGCGCGGCGGTTTACGCCGCATGTGTATGACTATGTCTGGACGGACGACTTTGCCGCGGCCAGAAACGCGGCGTTTGCGCGTGCGAGCAAGCCCTTTTTGCTCTGGCTGGACGCCGACGACGTGCTCGATCCCAGCGAGCGCGAGAAGCTCATCGCGCTCAAGCCCCGGCTGAATGAGCGGGTCGATGCGGTCATGATGCCGTATCACGCGGCGTTTCATGCGGATGGCACGCCGGCGTTTGTCTACGAGCGGGAGCGCATTGTGCGGCGGGACGCGGGGTTTGTGTTCAGCGGCGTGGTTCACGAGGCGATGACGGTCTGGGGGAATGTGCTCCACGAGGACATCGCGATCCGGCACGCGCCGCCCCCCAAGGAAGGGCACGCCCGAAGGAACCTGACGATCTATGAAACGTGGCTTGCCCGGGGGCGCAGGATGGGCCCGCGGGATGCGTACTACTATGCGCGCGAACTGATGGATTGCGGCGAACTGGCGCGGGCGGAGCAGGCATTTGCGGCGTTTCTTCAGATGGATGGCTGGGTGGAAAACCGCATCGATGCGCTTGTGCAGCGGGGAAACTGCCTCGTTCGGCTGGGCCGTGCGCAGGAGGGGAAGCGCTCGTACCTGGAAGCACTTGGCATCGCGCCGCGGGCAGAGACGCTTTGCGCGCTGGGCCAGTGCCTGCTTAATGAGGGGGAGCTGCACCAGGCGGCGTTTTGGTACCGGGCGGCGCTGGTCTGCGAAAAGCCTACCCACACGGGCGCGTTTGTGCTGACGGATGCATACGGCTACATTCCGGCCATACAGCTGTGCGTGTGTTATGACCGCATGGGCCGTCATCGTGAGGCGTCGCAGATGAATGAACAGGCGCTCCTGATGCGCCCGGACGATCCGGCCGCGCTTTCAA
>DVJV01000175.1 GCA_018716525.1 Candidatus Ventricola gallistercoris | reverse complement strand
GAGGAAGTGCCGTTCCTGCCCTACATGGACAGGGTGGCCATGTTGGGCATCAGCTCGTAATCGGCCAGCGGATACTTGGTGCCCGTGCGGTCGTCGGTGATGACGGCGAAGGGCGTCACCTCCGAGCCCGTGCCCGAAGAGGTCGGGATAGCGACAAAATACGCCTTTTCGCCCATCTTGGGGAACGTATACACGCGCTTGCGGATATCCATAAAGCGCATGGCCAGGTCGAGGAAGTCCACATCGGGATGCTCGTACATGACCCACATGATCTTGCCGGCATCCATGGCAGAGCCGCCGCCCAGCGCGATGATGCAGTCCGGCTCAAACAGGCGCATGGCCTGCGCACCCTTGACCGCGGAAGACAGGTTCGGGTCAGGCGCAACGTCGTAGAAGCACGTGTGCTGAATGCCCATGGCATCGAGCTTTTCCTCGATGGGGCGGACATAGCCGTTTTTGTACAGGAAGCTGTCGGTGACGATGAAGCACTTCTTTTTGCCCATCACCGTGCCCAGCTCATCGAGCGCCACCGGCATGCAGCCCTTCTTAAAGTACACCTTCTGGGGCGCGCGGAACCAGAGCATGTTCTCTCTCCTCTCGGCAACGGTCTTGATGTTGAGCAGGTGCTTGATGCCCACGTTCTCGGAGACGGAGTTGCCGCCCCAGGTGCCGCAGCCCAGCGTGAGGGAAGGCGGCATTTTGAAGTTGTACAAATCGCCGATGCCGCCGAAGCTCGAAGGCGTGTTGATCACGATGCGGCAGGCCTCCATGCGCTCGGCATGCTTGAGGATCTTCTCCTTTTGCGCCGGGTGGATGTACAGCGAGGCCGTGTGGCCGTGGCCACCGTCGCAGACCAGGCGCTCGGCCTTGTCAAGCGCCTCTTCAAACGTATCGGCGCGGTACATGGCCAGCACCGGGGAGAGCTTCTCGTGGGCAAACTCCTCGCTCAGCTCCACGCTCTCCACCTCGCCGATGAGCACCTTGGTGCCCTCGGGCACCTGCACCCCCGCCAGCGATGCGATCTTGCAGGCGCTCTGGCCGACGATGCGCGCATTGAGCGCGCCATTGATCAGGATCGTGTGGCGGACCTTGTCAAGCTCCTCACCCTTGAGGAAGTAGCAGCCGCGGCGCTCAAACTCCGCGCGCACCTCGTCGTAGATGGAGGAGAGCACCGTCACGCTCTGCTCGGAAGCGCAGATCATGCCGTTGTCAAACGTCTTGGAGTGGATGATGGAGCTGACGGCCAGCTTGATATCCGCCGTCTCATCGATGATGACCGGCGTATTGCCCGCGCCGACGCCCAGGGCCGGCTTGCCGGAGGAATACGCCGCGCGCACCATGCCGGGGCCGCCGGTAGCCAGGATGATGTCCGCCTCGCGCATGAGCTCGTTGGTCAGCTCCAGGCTGGGCTGCTCGATGCAGCCGATGATGCCCTCCGGCGCGCCTGCCGCAACAGCCGCCTCGAGCACGACCTGCGCCGCGGCCGCGGTGCACTTTTTGGCGCGCGGGTGCGGGCTGATGAGCATGGCATTGCGCGTCTTCAGGCACAGCAGCGCCTTAAAGATTGCGGTGGATGTCGGGTTCGTCGTCGGGATGACGGCGGCCACCAGTCCGATGGGCTCGGCCACCTTGCGGATGCCAAATGCCGCATCCTCCTCAACCACGCCGCACGTCTTGGCGTAGCGGTAAGCGTTGTAAATATATTCGCTGGCGTAGTGGTTCTTGATGACCTTGTCCTCCACCACGCCCATGCCGGTCTCCTCCACGGCCATCTTCGCCAGCGGAATGCGCGCCTTATTGGCCGCCATCGCCGCGGCAAAGAAGATCTTGTCGACCTGCTCCTGGTTCATCTTGGCAAATTCACGCTGGGCTTTGCGCATATACGCGATGCGCTCGGCGAGCGCTTCCAAGCTATCCACGGGCCTGAGTTCCTGCATGAAGATCGTCCTCCTCATATTTCGGGCGGTTGATTGTGATTTCGTTGACGATCACATTATACGATCATGCGCAGACTTTGTCAAATGTTTCACGCACACAAGATGCACCAATCTTTTTCCCCGGTTTTTGTCAATCCCATGGCTATTATGCGCTTTCTTTTTTGTGACAAAAGCCTTTTCTCCGCAAATTCATCGGAATACGCGCCGGTTTTCTCCCCATTTTTCACAAAATCGGGCATGCAAAAACCCGGCTTTTCACCTGCGTAAAAAGCCGGGTTTGTTAATCAAAAATCAATCACTTGCGATAACGCTTTACGATGTCGAGCACCGCCTGCGCCACATACTGCGCATTTTGCACGCCCAGCGTGGAGTACATCGGCAGCGAGATCTCGCTTTCGGAGAAGGCGTAGGCCTTGGGGAAATCCTCCGGCTTGTAGCCAAACCGCTTGACATATGCGCTCATGGTGTGCAGCGCAATGAAGTGCACGCTCACACCCACGTTGCGCGCCTTGAGCTCCTCGATGAATGCGTCGCGCGAAATCGTCAGCCGCTCGGGCACGATGCGCATCACATACAGGTGGCGGCTGTGGTGGCAATAGGCCGGCGTCTTTTGCAGGCGAAGCTCCGGCACATCGCGGAAGGCCTCCTCGTACACCTGCACCGCCTCAAAGCGGCGGCGCTGCATATCCTCCATGCGGGCAAGCTGGGTGAGCGCCAGCGCAGCCTGAATGTCGAACATGTTGTACTTATAGCCCGGCTCCTCGATGTCATAGCGCCAGGAGCCTTCCTTGCCATAGCGGTTCCACGCGCCCGCGCTCATGCCGTGGCAGGAGAGCACCTGCGCCCGCTTTGCGATCTCGTCATCATCCGTGATGAGCGCGCCGCCCTCGCCGCATGCCAGGTTCTTCGTCGCATAGAAGGAGTAGCAAACCGTGCCCCGCGGATGGTGGCCGATCAGTTCGCCCTTGTAGCGCGTCTCCACAGCGTGCGCGGCATCCTCGCTGAGAAACAGCCCGTGCGCATCGCACAGCGCGCCGATGGCATCCAGATCACAGGCCAGGCCGGAATAGTGCACCGGCACAACGGCGCGCGTCCTGGGGGTGATCTTCTTCTCGATTTCCTCGGTGTCAATGAGGCCGGTATCCGGGTCGATATCCGCAAAGACGGGCGTAGCCCCCACGTGCAAAATGGTGTTGGCCGTCGAAGCAAACGTGAGCGGGGTGGTGATCACCTCATCGCCCGGGCCGATGCCCGCCGTCAGCAGCGAAAGGTGCTGCGCCGCCGTGCAGGAATTGACCGCAATGCAGTGCTTGGCGCCCACATACTGGGCGAACTTCTGCTGAAACTCCATGGTCTTGGGGCCCTTCGCCCACCAGCCCGAACGGATGGCCTCTGCATCCGCGTCGATCTCCGCCTGGGAGATGTCCGGCAGACAGAAGGGCAGCCAATCTTCTCTGATCGTAAAATCGCTCATTGTTCCGATCCTCCCGCCCGCAAAGCGGGCCTCTGCTTGCATGTCCGGTGTGATTCCCTGCCTGCCGCTTTGACGCGCCGGGCACAAACGCTCTGGAATCCTCCGTATTATAGCACAAGAATCCATATGCTTCAAGAAAAACGGCGTACCCGCGTGGGTTTGCGCACATCCTGCGCCAAAAAGGGAAAACTTGGGGCTTGACAATTCATCACCATGGCGCTATAATGCCCTCAAACAACAAACCGTTTGAGGAAAGAGGAGTAGAAAGTCTCTCTCCTATCTCAGAGAGCCGCCGGAGGTGCGAGTGCGGCATAGGGTGACTTTTGAATGGACTTTCCGAGGGCCCTGCCAACGGGTGCGCAGCACTCTATTAAGCGGGGACGGGACGCAGGCCCGTTATCAGGCTGCACCGTATGATGGTACGGGTTGAGCGGGCCGATCTGGCCAATATGAGTGGCACCACGGAAGCAATTCCGCCTCATGTTCCTTAGGGAACATGAGGCGTTTTGTTTTAGGACCGTTTTCGATCCGTGTGCCGGCGAACTTGGATTCGCGCTTTGGGCGACATGCCGGCAAAAGCCGGCTGCCATCCCCCGCTTTCCCGCTACTGCCCCAAACGACCGGCGGCATTGCCGCCAGAAAAGCAGGAGGTATTCCCATGAAGCGCATCCTTTCCATTCTCGCCGCCCTGACGCTTACCCTTTGCGCCATGTCCGCCTCGGCAGAGACCTACACCATCGGCATCGGCCAGTTTGCCGAGCACGGCTCGCTGGACAACTGCCGCACCGGCTTCATCGAGGGGCTTGCCGAATCCGGGCTCATCGAGGGTGAAAACCTTGAAATCGTCTACCAGAACGCGCAGGCGGATATGGGCATCGCCCAGCAAATCGCCGCGCAGTTTGCCGCTATGCCGGTCGACCTGATGGTCGGCATCGCCACGCCAATGGCGCAGGCTTGCTACAATGCGGCCGATGGCGCCATCCCCACGATCTACACGGCGGTATCCGATCCCGTTGAGGCGGGCTTTGCCGATGCTTCCGGCGCCGCGCTGGGCAATGCCACCGGCACCTCCGACATGCTTCCCGTGCAGGCCCAGCTCTCCACCATCCGCGCGATGCTTCCGGATGCAAAGACCATCGGCATCCTCTACACCACCAGCGAGGTAAACTCGCTGTCCACCATCGAAACCTACAAGACGCTTGCCCCCGAATATGGCTTTGAGATTGTGGAATCGGGCATCAGCACCTCGGCCGATATCCCGCTGGCGCTCGATGCGCTGCTGCCCAAGGTGGACTGCCTGACCAACCTGACCGACAACACCGTCGTCTCCGCGCTGGCGCTGGTGCTCGACAAGGCAAATACCGCCGGTAAGCCCGTGTTCGGTTCGGAAATTGAGCAGGTGAAGCTGGGCTGCGTCGCCGCAGAGGGCCTTGATTACGTCGCGCTGGGCCGCCAGACCGGCCTGATCGCTGCCCGCGTGCTCAAGGGCGAAGCGCAGGCCTCCGAGATCCCCTATGAGATCATCACCGAGCCGAGCCTGTACGTCAACAGCGACGTGCTCAGCACATTTGGCATCACGCTGAGCGACGAGCTTGCCGCCAGAGCCATCGAGGCCGAGTAACCCCGGGCGCAGCGGCTTCCCGCGCAGGGTGTCGAAAAAAAACGCCTGCGGCGTCCTCTCCCAAGTTTTTGCGCCGTTTTCCTCTCGCCCCTGCGGGGCTCCCGGGCGGAAAACGCCCCCTTTCAGATTCCGCAATTCCATTTCCCGCCGCGTAGCGGGTCATCATCACCGACGGAGGTTTTCCCCATGTTACAGCTTCTGGGCGTGCTTGAGCAGGGCTTCATCTACGCCATATTGGCCCTGGGCGTATACATCACATTCAAAATACTCGATTTTCCGGATATGTCCGTCGATTCAACCTTTCCGCTCGGCGCCGCCGTCACCGCGCTGATGATCTCCGCCGGCTTTCCCCCGCTGCTCACCCTGCCCGCGTCCCTGGCCGCGGGCGCCATTGCGGGCGCCGTCACGGGTCTCATCCATGTGCGCCTGCATGTGCGCGACCTGCTCTCGGGCATTATCGTGATGACCGCGCTGTACTCCGTAAACCTGCACATTGCCGGGCGCTCCAATGTGCAGCTCTTTTCCTTTAACACGGTCTTCAAAAACCCGTTTATCGACGCCTTGCCCGATGCCATCCGCCCCTATGCGCCCGTGCTCATTCTCGCGCTGCTGACCCTGCTGGTCAAGGTGCTGCTGGATCTGTACCTGGCCACGCGCTCCGGCTTTTTGCTGCGCGCGACGGGCGACAACCCCACGCTCGTGGCCACGCTTGCCAAGGACAGCGGCAAGGTCAAAATCCTCGGCCTGTCCATCGCCAATGCGCTGGTCGCGCTTTCCGGCTGCATCATGTGCCAATACCAGCGGTATTTTGACGTCTCCATGGGCACGGGCACGCTTGTGCTCGCTGTCGCCTCGGTCATCGTGGGCACACAGATCATGCGCGGCCTTCGCTTTCTGCGCGCCACATCGGCCGTGGTGCTCGGCTCCGTGCTCTACAAGGGCTGTGTGGCGCTGGCGCTCAGCATGGGCCTGTCGCCGTTTGACATGAAGCTCATCACCGCCGTGCTTTTGCTGCTCATCATCGTGGCAGGCGGACACAGCCGCAGGAGGGGGAAGTACCATGCTTGAGCTCAAGGACATCGTCAAAATTTACCAGGGCGGCACGGTGAATGAAACGTGCCTGTTCAACGGCTTCTCCCTGTCCATCCCGGATGAACAGTTTGTCTGCGTCGTGGGTTCCAACGGTTCAGGCAAAACCTCGCTGCTCAACATCATCTGCGGCACCATCCCCATCGACGAAGGACAGGTGCTCGTGGGCGGCGAAAACATCACCCATATGCCCGAACACAAGCGGCACCGCCGCATCGGCCGCGTCTATCAGGACCCTGCCCGCGGCACCTGCCCATCGATGACCATTCTGGAAAACATGTCGATGGCCGACAACAAGGGCAAGCCCTTTAACCTGCTGCCCTGCGTCAACCGCCGCAAAACCGAAACCTACCGCGACATGCTCGCCCAGCTCGGCCTGGGCCTGGAAGACAAGCTTGGTGTGCGCGTGGGCAGCCTCTCCGGCGGACAGCGCCAGGCGATGGCGCTGCTGATGAGCACGATGACACCCATTGAATTCCTGATTCTGGATGAGCACACCGCTGCGCTCGATCCCAAGACGGCTGAAATCATCATGCAGCTCACCGGCAAAATCGTGGCCGAAAAGCACCTGACGACGATCATGGTTACCCACAATCTGCGCTATGCTGTGGAATACGGCGACCGGCTGCTGATGATGCACCAGGGGCGGGCCGAGCTCGACCTGAGCGGCGCTGCGCACAAGAATCTGCGCGTGGAAGACCTGCTTTGCAAATTCAATGAAATCAGCATCGAGTGCGGAAACTGACGCATTTTGCGGAAAATGTAAAAACCGATTGGCTTTTGAATGTAAAGCGTATATAATGGAAGCAGAAATCTGAACTGCCGCCGGCGCCCCAATGCCGGACCGCCGCGACACTCTGAAAGGATGCTGACCATGCAAAAGACCGATCCGCGTTATCACGCTTACATCCGGGTGCTTGAAAACCATCTGCGTGCAGCGATGGGCTGCACCGAGCCCATTGCCATCGCCTATGCCTCCGCGCTCGCTCGCGAGACGCTGGGCCAATTGCCCGAATCCGTGCAGGTGCTGGTCAGCGGCAACATCATCAAAAACGCAAAAGCCGTCACCGTGCCAAACACAAACGGCCGCAAGGGCATTGAAGCCGCGTGTGCGGCCGGCATCGTCGCCGGAGACGCGCATATGGAATTGCAAGTCATTGCAGACGTACAGCCGGAACAGATTGCCCAGATCGACGCCTATATGCAGCGGGGCGTGATCACCGTAGGGCTCAAGTCCGATGCGCGGCTGTTCGACATTCTCATCTGCGCTGCGGGCGGCGGCCATACGGTGCGCGTGCGCATTGCCGACCGGCACACACATGTGGTGGAAATCGCGCGCGACGGCGTGAGCCTGCTTTGTGAGGAGCTTTCGGGCGAAGACATCGGCGACGATCCCGACGAAGCGCTGCTGACCATCGAAGGCATCTACGACTTTGCCGACACCTGCGACACAGCGGACGTGTGCGGGCTGCTCGACCGGCAGATTGCCTGCAACACGGCAATCGCACAGGAGGGGCTGACCGGGCGCTGGGGCGCGAGCATCGGAAGAATTCTGCTGGACAGCTTCGGGGATGACGTGAGCGTGCGCGCCTGCGCTTACGCAGCCGCCGGTTCCGATGCGCGCATGTCCGGTTGCGAATTGCCCGTGGTCATCAATTCGGGCAGCGGCAACCAGGGGCTGACCGTGTCCCTGCCCGTGATTGAATACGCAAAGGAACGCGGCGTCAGCCGCGAAAAGCTCTACCGCGCGCTGGTCATCAGCAATCTGGTGGCCATTCGCGAAAAATCGACCATCGGCTGCCTGTCCGCCTACTGCGGCGCGATCAGCGCGGGCTGTGCGAGCGGCGCGGGCATTGCCTATCTTGACGGTGGCGATCTGGACCTGATCAACCACACCATCGTCAACGGCCTGGCGATTCTCTCCGGCACCATCTGCGACGGTGCAAAGCCCTCCTGCGCGGCCAAAATCGCAAGTGCGGTGCACGCCGCGCTGATGGGTTACCGCATGGCGCTGGCGGGCAAGGAATTCCGCGGCGGCGAGGGCATCATCAAAAAGGGCGTGGAAAACACGATTGCCAGTGTGGGCCGGCTGGGCAAAGACGGCATGAAGCAGACGGATCAGGAGATTCTGCGGATCATGATCGAATGAGCCAACTCGATGACTGCGAAATACATCCATGCAAAGCGCCGCTTCCGGCTAAGCCGGAAGCGGCATTTTATATGCAGCTTTGCCGCAAGCACCAATTCAAATCTACAGTGCGTGCGATACAAGCAGGGGATGCCTGCCGGTTTTCCCGTCAAGGCATCCCCTGTTTCCCTTTGCATTTTTCCGCGAAGATCAGCGCACGTTTGACACGTAAGCAGCGCGCGCCACAGGCGCTTCCTCTTCCTCTCCGCTGGCGGTATACGCACCATCGGCAGGCAGCGTAATGCCCTCGCCAACCAGGTAGAACGTGAGTATATCGTCGAGTGCCACCTCGTCATCGGTGCTCAGCACCACATACACCGGGTCATGCCATACGCCGGTGGACGGGTTGGTCACGCACACCACAGCGCACGGGCTTCCATCGTAATCGGTGAACGCCATCACCTTGCCGCGCATGATGAACTGGCTTCCCGCATACCGGCTCACATCGCGCGCAAGGGAATCGTATTCCAGCGCAATCATTTTCGCACGGAATTCCGCAATCCACTCCCGTTCTGTGAGCTCACGGGTGAGTGTGATGGAGCGCGTCGTCTCCTCAAAGCCATCTGCCTTGGCGCGCAGTTCAAAGGTCTGCGTGCCGGCGCGCGACATAAACACCCGGATGCTGAATGCGCCATTCTTATCCGCCTTGACGTTTGTGTTGTTGCCCTCGCCGCTGATGTACACCGTAGCACCCGGTTCCGTAACGCCCCGGACGGTGACATTTTCTCCGGTAAACGTCGGTTCCACAGGCTCGGTAATCTCCAGGCTGACAGGCGCCATCTCATAAGTGATGGCAAGCGTCACGCTGTCCTCGCCGCTTTCCACCGTCAGGCGCAGATGGCCCTCCTGCGGCAGCGTCACATTCATGGAGAAGGAACCGTCCTTCTTGGCAGTGCCCTTGGCCAGCTGCTCTTCTCCAATCGAAATCGTCACCGTCTCCGACGCCTTTGTCAACCCCGAAACGGCAATCTGTGCGCTGCTGGTAAAGGCGGGAACGCCCTCCACGCTCAGCGTACCGGTCTGCTCGAGCACCTCAGCCACGCCGGGCGTGGGAAGGACCGTGGGTTCCGGCGTTGCCGCTGGCTGCGCGGTCGGCGTGGGCGATACCTCCGAAATGCTGCTGAGCAGCTTGACATTTGAGAGCAGCTGCTCCATGCGCGCATCGTCCGCCTCTTCGGGCTCACGTCCGGCAATGGTCTGCGTCAGCAGATAGAGCCTGCCCAGATGCAGCGTCGCATAGCGAAGCGTGTAGACCGGCATCGACGCATACGTCGCCGAGGAGGTCATGCGCACACAGGGCGGCTCCGTCTTGACCCAATCGCAGGTCTCATACAATCCGCTTGAAGCAAACTGCTCGAGGAACGCATCCCGCTGCGCCTCTGTCATGGCATTGGCGTCGTCCACATCGTCAAAATCGCCCGCGCTGGTCACGCTCACGGCGATCTGTCCACCGTCGTCCGGGATGACTTCCATGACGATGCCTGCAGCGACATAGCTGGCCAGTACGGTTTCCGCATTGGTGCCCAGCGACTCAAGCAGATCTTCGTGCTCCTGCAGATTGGTCTGTGTGAGCACGGTCTCCCCATCCTGCTGCACATAGCGGAATCCCTCATACGGGAACACATATGTCGTTCCTTCTCCCCACGCCACCGCGCAGGTCAGACAGGCCGCCGCGGTCAGCATGGCTGCAATTCGATGCTTCATCCAACAAATCCCCCTTTGTGGGTCCGGTATCAGGTCTTTGAGCGATTATACCACAGGATCTTTCCCTTTTACAAGGGGAGGCTGCTTCTTCCCGTTTCTTCTGAACGCCGCAAGCATTCACGTCCACGGTTGACAAGCGCTCCAAGAGAGAAGAACAACACCGCATTGATCGGCGTCATCGCAGCCAGAGGTTCGCTCTCCATCATTCCTGTAAGCAGGCTCGCGATCACAATCATACAGAGCACGAGATACCCGCACTGAAAACAGCTGGACTTTGCATTAAACACCTTCATGACCGGACGAATAATCGATATAAAGAATCCAATATAGATGACCATTCCGATCAGCCCATAATCGGCAATAAATTGCAGATAGGTGTTATGCGTCGTTGCCGATCCTTGTGCCTCAAGGAAGGTACCCTGCACAATATACTTTCCTGTATTCCCCGCTCCTCTGCCAATCAGAAAATGCCACGGATTCTCGGCCCATAGTGAAAAAAGCTTTTTCCAGAGCATGGTCCTTCCAGTAAACGTCATATCCCCCAATCCGCGTCCAAGCGATTCACTCGTGATTTCAGACTCAGCCTCTGAAACTGCGCTGCTGTCCGCTTGGCCTTCTTCTGCGCAAGCCTCTGCAACCCAAAAAGAAAGTGTATTGCTTTGTTCATTCTGATTGTGCGTGTTGTAATGGATGATCGCAGTGCGTGTAATTGCATCAGAGCCAATATACCCTCCGACCAAAACGATTGCGCCCACCATAACGGCCAGCACGTAGCGCCGTATTCCCGCTTTAAACCTGCTCCCATTCGCAACGACGCTATAGCTGGCAACAGCTAAAGAAGCCAACAGTGAATATCGCGCCGTTCTACTCTGCGTCAATACCACCACCAGCATCATCATCACTGCAGGAACCAGATGTGCAAGCCGTGCAACCAGTGTACGCCTGCGAAAGACGCCCATAAGGCTCATCAACGCGCAGCACAGCGCCAGCATTCCTGTAGAGTTATAGTACAGCCCCGCCGTTAAAAATGTGCCGTTGTAAAGGCCAAAGCCATATGCGCCAATATCCTCGCCCCACGTTTGCACTGTCACCGCACAATATAGCAGTGCTGCGCCGATGACAAAGGAGATCAAGGCAAACAGAGCACTTGCCCAGTCAAGCATTTTCTCGCGCCGGGCGACAGATTCCTCTGACACGAGCGCATAGAGGCCAAATGCGGTCACCATGTTTTGGAACCAATTGTTTACGTTCACATTGGTGAACCCAAAACGAATGATGAAGGGAACCCCTACCCAAAGCAGCATAACAAACAGGATACCAATATCCCACTGCGCAGACAATTGTTTTTGCTGTGCACGCATCAGCCTGAGCATGCACAACGCGGCCCCCCACGGAACGACAACAAAGCTGATCAGCGCATTGATCTGTTCCGTATACCACGCCAGCGGCGTCATTTTCAAAAAACCATATGCAAGAAAAGCAGTAAAAAGAAACAAACTCTCATTTGTTGCGATATCGATCAGGCCTTTTCGAATCCGGCCAGCTATCCAATTCATCGCTTCACGCCTCCCCTTTGCTCTTATCCCTACCTCTGATCACATGCTTTCTGTCGGAAAGGATAGATGCCATTCACAACCGTCTCTTGGCACACTTTAGTTGCTTTCGCCCCTTGCAGTCACCTTGGAATGAAAGAAAAAAGGCGAAGAGGATTACTCCTCTACGCCCATCTCGCTAGCAACTGACGATTCCGCATGCACGGTTCCGGCGGGCGTATCCTCTGCCTGCGCGCTGACCACGGGCATCTCCTGCCCCGGCGCAGCGGCGGGCGCCGTCTGCCCTCCCTTGCGCGGTCCGCGGCGGCGGCCGCGTCCCCTGCGGGAAGAGCCCGGTTTCTCGCCACGCTCGGCACGCTCGCCCTGAGACGCGCGCTCCGGCTGGTTCTTCAGCATGATCACCACGCGGCGGTTGGGCTCTTCGCCCTCGGAATGCGTGGTCACTCCCGGATGATTCTGCAAAGCCGTGTGCAGCACGCGGCGCTCATACGGGTTCATCGGTTCAAGCACGACCTTGCGGCCCGTCTTCTGCGCCCGGTTAGCCATGCGCTGCGCCAGGCGGCGCAGGCTGTCCTCGCGCTTAGCGCGGTAGTTCTCGGTATCCAGCGTCACCCGGATGTATCCCTCGCGGCCCTTGTTCACCTGCAGGCTCGTCAGATACTGAAGCGCGTCCAGCGTCTC
>DVJV01000174.1 GCA_018716525.1 Candidatus Ventricola gallistercoris | reverse complement strand
CAAAGAATGCTGTACCCGAAAATACAGGGGAGGTATCGCTCGCTTGACGCATTCATCTGAATTCCGGCCCATCGGCGCCACCACGTTTCTTTCGCCCATTCCCGCGGTGATGCTCTCCTGCCGGGGCACACAGGAGGGCTTTACCCGGGACAACCTCATCACCGTCGCCTGGGCAGGTGTGATCAACTCCGATCCGCCCATGATCAGCGTCTCGATCCGGCCGCAGCGCCATTCCTACGCGCAGATCGTGCAATCCGGCGCATTCTGCCTGAATCTGATTGACAAGGCGCTCTGCCGCGCAACGGATTTCTGCGGCGTCAAAAGCGGGCGGGACGTGGACAAGTTCGCCGCCATGCACCTGCACACCCGCCAGGTAGAGGGCTTTCCCGCGCCTGCTCTGCAAGAGACCCCCGCCTTCCTGTGCTGCCGGGTGAAGCAGCGCATTTCCCTGGGCTCTCACGATCTGTTTTTGAGCGAGGTGGAGCAGGTCTACGTGCGCGAAGACCTGTTTGACGCGGACGGCAGTCTGCATATCGCGCGTGCGGGGCTGATCGCCTATGCGCACGGGGAATACTTTCCCGTGCAAAGCCGACCGGAGGGCTTCTTTGGCTACTCGCTGGCACGTGAAGAAGTGCTCAGGCGCAGGCTGGCCGATTCCTGCCCGACCGGAAAAGGCGCCTCCGTCCGGCGGCGGGGCTCCCGGCCGGACAAGCGGCGCAGATGACTTACAACCTATTTGATATAGAGAGGAATCACCATGAAACGACCGGCAATCCGCGCGGCACTGGCCCTGCTGCTGACGGTGCTCCTATGCGCCGGGGCCAATATCGCCGCATTTTTCATTGACACGCAGACCATGCGCAGCAACGCCGCACAAGGCGTGGCCATGCTGGGCGAACAGGGCGGCATTCCGCAGTTGATCGGCGGCTTCAAGGCCGCGCAGCTGGACAACTACACCTCCGTGCTGATCCTCAAGACGGCCGCCTATACCGGCGAAGAGACCCTGATGCAACGGGCCTTTGGCGGCACCCGCACCGACATGCCCACCGCCGAAGGCCAAAGCGCCTGGGAAGCCTACTGCACTTACGCCGACGGCAGCCTCTCCCCCACCGGCGGGCTGACGTACAGCCGGTACTGGCACGGCTACACACTGCCCCTGCGCATTCTGCTGTGCGTGATGAACGTCTCCAATATTCAGATGTTCCTGCTGGCCGTGCAGCTCTGCCTGCTTGTGCTGGTGCTTTTGCTGCTGCAGCGGCGCAGACTGTGGGCGCTGTTTCCCGGGTTTCTGGCCGCATACCTGGTGATGATGCCTCCCGCGCTGGGCATCTGCCTGCAATACGCGCCCGTCTCGCTGATCATGCTCACGGCGTGCGCGCTTTTGCTCGCCTTTGACCCGCAAATTGGCCGGGCCATCGGCCTGCCCACATTCTTCGCGCTGACTGGCATTTTAACCAATTACTTTGACCTGCTGACCTTTCCGCTGGCGGCCTTCGGCTTTCCGCTGGTCATTCTCATCGCGCTGCGTCTTTTCCAAGGCGTTCCCGGCGGCAAGCTGACACGGGAAACCATGCTGTGCAGCCTCGCCTGGGGGCTCGGATACGGAGGCATGTGGGCGCTCAAGTGGGGCATCAATGCGCTGGTGTTCAGCCCCGATCTGCTTCGCGGCGTGCACGATCAGATCGCGCTGCGCCTGTCCTCGGTTTCCGGCGAAAACCAGCTCTCGCGCCTTAGCGTGCTCCTTTCCAACCTCGACATCGTGCTGGCAAAGCCCGCATTCCTGCTGATTCTGGGCATTGCCGGGGTTGCTTCGCTGGCGCTTGCGCTCAACCGGGTGCGGCATTGCGGCCTGCGCCCGGATGCACGCGCGCTTTTGCTGCTCCTTCCCGTCGCCGCGCCGGTGGTCTGGACGCTTTTGATGGCCAACCATTCCTTTGACCACACCTACTACACCTACCGCAACCTGGCCTGCGCCCTGTTCGCCGGGTTGTCACTGGTGGCCCTGTGGCCTCGCGACGCGCATCCGGGCCGCGATTCTAAAAGCCCGGTCACTTGACCAAACCTTCCTCCAGCCACCGGGTCCACACGTCGGGGCACACCCCCACCGTCGCCAGCTTCCCACAGCGCACGATGGGCAGGCGCAGCAGATGCGGCTTCTCCATCAGCCCGGCCAAAATGGCATCCCGGTTCTGGGTATAGGCGATCACGCTCTCGCGGAATGCCTTGCTCTGCCTGTCGCACAGCGCCTCAAGCCCCACGGCAGCCGCGACGCTCTCCAGCTCCCGCTTGCCGATGCCGTAGCGAAGCACATCCACCCGCTGATAGGAGACGCGGCGCTCTTTAAAGAAGCGCTCCGCCTTCTGTGTGTCAAATCCCTTACCGCAGTAAATCTGCAATCCCATCGTTCATCCCTCCGTCACATGGCGTTGATAGAATGATGATAACCGCTGGCGGCCCGTCCGTCAAGCAGGGAGGAATGCCTATGAACCGGAAAACCGCACTGGTCACGGGCGCATCCGGCGGCATCGGCGCCGCTTGTGCGCGCCGTCTGGCGCAGGAGGGCTACACCGTGCTGCTGCACGGCAACCGCAACCTTCAAAGCGCTCAAACGCTGTCCACATCGCTCTGCGCCGCAGGACTGGATGCCCACGCCGTTCACTGCGACCTGGCCGATCCTTCACAGATCACGGCCCTGTGCCGCGACGTGCTCGCGCTCTACCACCGCGTCGACGCGCTCGTGCTGTGCGCCGGCATCTCCCACACCGGGTTGCTGTGTGACATGAGCGACGCGCAGTGGCAGCAAATCATGGACATCAACATAAGCAGCGCCTTTTACCTGTGCCGCGCGCTGGTTCCGGGCATGGTCTCGCGCAGAAGCGGCAGCATCGTGACCGTGTCGAGCATGTGGGGGCGCGTAGGCGCCTCGTGCGAAGTAGCCTACTCCGCAAGCAAAGCGGCGCTCATCGGCTTTTCCCGCGCGCTGGCCAAGGAGCTTGGCCCCAGCGGCGTGCGCGTCAACTGCATCGCGCCGGGCGTGATCGACACCGCCATGATGGATGAGCACAGCGCCGAAACCAAGGCCGCGCTCGCCGAGGAGACCCCGCTTTGCCGCCTGGGCACCCCGGATGACGTCGCCAACGCCTGCGCCTTCCTGCTTTCCGATGCCGCTGCCTTCATCACCGGGCAGGTGCTCGGGGTGGATGGCGGATATCTGTGAGGAATCCGCGCAAAATATGCGAATCTGCGCAAATTTTGCGTCCGCATTTCGCCTTGCAACTATGCGGCAAAATGACGGGGTTTGCACCTGACAGCACCAGCGATTGTGGAAACACCCTCCGGCTGACCACAGGATATTGTGGATAACCCCATTCATCCGGCAATGGAGTTGTGGAAAACCTGCATTTTTCCGCCGAAAACCTTCGCCAAAAAAGCCTTGAAAACGGGGCTTTTTTTTGATATGATAGGAACGCTGCCAAGAAAGTTATCCACAACCCCGACCCATTTTTCAACAAGTTGTGGAAATAGGGGTGGATATCCACAGTCCATCCACATGGATATGTGGGTAACTTGTGGAAAACCGGCGCGCATTCCGCAAATGATACGGAGGTTTCCGCCATGGATCACGTGGAGATTTGGGACAAGGCCAAGGCGCTTCTGCGCGAAGAGCTGGCCAACGTCTCCTATACGACCTGGATCGATCAGCCGCTCAAGCCCGTATACGTCATTGACGATAAACTCGCCCTGGAGGTCATCAGCGATTTCAATGAAAAGACCATCCGCGCGCGCTACCTGTCCATGATCACCGAGGCGGTCAGCCAGGTGGCCGGACGGGAGATGAGCATCGAGCTGATGAGCGTCAAGGAGCGCATCGAG
>DVJV01000173.1 GCA_018716525.1 Candidatus Ventricola gallistercoris | reverse complement strand
GCCGCAGGCGCCGCATTGCAGCGGGCAGCGGCACGACCGTGCAGGATGTCAACGCCCTCATCCGTCAGTTTGAAGAGATGAAGAAGCAGATGAAGGCCGTCATGAATCAATCCCGCGGCAAGCGCGGGCGGTTCCGGTTCCCGATGGGCCGGTAAGGGTACAGCCGACAATCATTTGATTGAGGTATATAAAAGACATATCGTCAGTTTTGAAGGAGGAACTTAAAATGGTTAAGATTCGTCTTAAGAGAATGGGCATGAAGAAGAAACCTTTCTATCGTGTGGTCGTGGCTGATGAGCGCGCTTCCCGCGATGGCCGTTTCATCGATGAGATCGGCTACTACAACCCGGTTTCCAACCCGGTCGAGCTCAAGATCGACGCTGAGAAGGCTCAGCAGTGGATCAAGAACGGCGCTCAGCCGACCGATACGGTCCGCGCGCTGCTCAAGAAGACCGGTGCCATCGCCTGATCTCTTGCGTGGGCGCAGCCCGGAAAGGTAGGCCCTGACAATGGAAGAACTGGTTCGTTACATCGCCTGCACGCTGGTGGATCATCCCGAGCAGGTGCAGATAAAGACCGTGGACAGCCCTGAGTCCGTCATCATTGAACTGAGTGTCGGGCCCGAGGACATGGGCAAGGTGATCGGCAAGCAGGGCCGCATTGCCAAGTCCATCCGCTCCGTGGTCAAGGCGGCGACCGCTCGCAGCGAAAAGCCCGTATTCGTGGAAATCCTTTGAAGCGAGTCCGGCTGACCGCTGGAATCGGGCAGAAAACATGCATCATATGCCGCGCAGCGATGCGCGGCATATGTGTATCCGCGGAATTTGTGACAGGAAGGTGAACGGATGCTGGCAGAATATGTGCAGATCGGGAAGATCGTCAAGCCGCAGGGAATTCGCGGAGAGGTGAAACTGCGTGCGATGACAGAGGATATGACGCGCTTTTCCCGGCTGGAAACGGTGTATCTGAAGCAGAAAGGGGCGTATGTGCCCCGGCGCGTGCTGGGAGGGCGCAGCTATGATGGCTTTGCCTTTCTCAAGCTGGAGGGCGTTACAGACCGGGATCAGGCAGAAGCGCTGCGCGGGTGCGAGGTCTATGTAGACAGGGCGCACGCCATCGAGCTGGGCGAGGATGAGAATTTCGTCTGCGAATTGGTCGGCCTTCAGGCGCAGGACAGCCATGGCGAGGTCATCGGCCGTCTGCGCGACGTGCTCAAGCCCAATGCCGTGTGTGATGTGTACGTGTTTGACACGCCGCGCGGGGAGATGATGATCCCGGCGCTCAAGCGGGTTGTCAAGCGGGTGGATGTTGCAGCAGGCGTAATGGAGCTGGATGAAGCCGTGCTGCCGGAGGTGGCGGTCTGGCAGGATGAGCCCGCCGAACGGGATGAATAAAAAAACCTTCCCGAAGCGGGAAGAAAACAAAGAGCTCATTCGTCTACTTTCAGGAGTACTGGGCGGAGGAAACCGATGAAAAAATGGATTGCGGCGCTAGCAGGATGGCTGATGCTCGCATCGGGCGTTGCTGCGGCGCAGACGGTGCCTTCCAACGAATGCTTTTCGCCGGGGTTTGTTCAGGTTGCGCAGGCTGTGAGCGGGGGAAAGGCTGTCCGTCTGGAAGCGGAGTTCGGCGTGGAGGATGCATTCTATGCCCGGGATCTGTCGGTGCTTGACAGCATGTTGTCCGGCACGGTGATCCGCTATGAGGGCGGAAGCGATGCCTCGGGCATGACCGATGCGCTGACGATCGAGCGCGAAGGCACAACGCTTCTGTCTGCCGCTCTGACACAGAGCAGCAGTGGTGCGCTGTTGTCGGTGGACGGGCAGGTTTTTGACGTGAGCGAAAGCCCGCTTTTGAACCGGACAGAGGCGACGCCGGGAGAGGCGGAGGCCATGCTTTTGAATCTGGACGGGGTGTCTATCCTTGAGCGCGTGCCGCTGACGACGGTGGATGCGTGGCTGTCTTCGCTGAATGCGGGTGATGCGCTGCCGTTTGCCCTGAGCGTGCAGACGCCTTTTTCCATCGAGCGGACGCATTCAGACGATGGCACGCGGCTGACGCGTCTGGACATCGACGGTGTGCTGCTGATGGAAGACGGCTCTGCGTGGACGGTGTCGGGTTTTCTGCGCCAGCCTGCGGGCCGCGCGCCAAAGGACACGTTTGAACTCACGTTTACGTGTGACGACGACAACTATATCGAGCTGTCATATAGCGCGCTGCGCGAAAACGAAGTGACGCGCAAGGACAAGGAAGGCGAGACCACCGTCACCACGGCGCTCAAAGCCGCGGGACGTCTGGAAGGGGAAAAGATCTCCAGCCGCCTGAGCGTGCGCATGAAGAACGACTGGACGGCAGATGGCGAGACCTTAAACGAGAAGATCACCATCACCTCGACGCTCACCCATCAGGACAACAGGCCCGGCAAGCGCATGCAGCGGCTCAATGCCGTTGATGCGGAGGACAAGCACGTCATTCGCATCGTGACCACACAAGAAGCGCAGGAGACGCTGAACTTCACAGATGAACAGACGCTTCATGTAACGCTGGATGGCAACGATTTCCTGGCGGGCAGCATGTCGCTGCAGGCCGCCGTCGGCGGTCAAGCGCCGCAGTCTGTTCCGGGAGAAGCGCAGACCGTCTCCGGGCAGGAACTGGAAAACGTGTTTGAAAGCGCCGTGCAGACGCTCAGCGCGCGCATCTATGCGCAGCTTGGGGAGACGGCGCGCGAGAAGATCAGCGGAGATCTTTCACAGTGAGCGATGCATCTTGATGCAGACGAGGAGGTACAACATGAGTCTGAAAAAACGAATGCTGGCTTTTGTGCTGAGTGCAGCGGTTGCGCTGTGTCCGGCGCTGTCGCTGGCAGAGGGGATCAGCAGCTACTACGCGGGCGAAATGACGGGCATTTCGGTCAGCAGAAGCTATACATCCGGCCAACAGATCGACATGAGCATGACCTTTGATCTGGAGCTGGAGGAAGGGCTGAATTCCGCGCGCGCCAAGGCGCTGGATTCGCTGCTGGAAAAGAGCCGCCTTGATGTTTCCCTGTATGATGATGCGGGAACGGCACATGTTCATGCGGCGTTTCTGACCGATGGCGTGAAGCTGCTGGACGTCAATGCGCTTATCTATCAGGATGGTTCCGTCCAGGCGATGACCAACCTCACTGGCAAGACGGTGCTTGCGCTTCCGGCAGGTACGTTTTCCATGGAGGGCATCAGCTTTGAAAGCCTGTTGTATGGCGAAGTGATGCCTGAGGAAGAGGGAACGGATGTTTCTAGCGAGGCTTCTGCCTTTGAGCGCCTGCGCAGCACGGCCTCGGATGTGGGTGTGATGATTTTCAGCCATCTGCTGGGCTGGGTGTCTTACACGCAGCGCGATACGGGCGAACTCTATGTGTTTGATGATACGTACCTGGAGCCGACCGATACCCGCGACGGCGTTGCCCAGCGCATGATCGGCACCATCCAGGCCAACGAGTTCAATACGCTGCTGTACAACGTCACCGCCACCATCTGTGACCAGTACGGCGATTTCCAGCAGGCGATTGCCGACTGCCTGGCAGAGCTGGGCGTCACGCGCGCCCAGGTGCGCACGGTGGTCGATTCGCTGCTGACGGAGGAGACCATCGACCCGGCGCTTGACTGGGTGGAGCCCTCGTATTACATCGTCAATGAGCCGGATGGATCGCTGTGCACGTACGATGATGTCTCCTACTTCTTCAAGAAGCTGATGAAGTGCACCGACAAGATTTGGACGGAGAGCCTGGACAGCACGCTCAGTCTGATTGTCAGCTATGATGATTATGGCACAATGGTCGGTTTCGATGCTGAGCTGCCCAAGTTCACCGAGAACCTGCCGTATGAGGGGATGTTCACCTATTCGCTCAAAACGGACGATTACTGGCAGTCTAAGCACACTGCGTACGGTGAGCTGGAATTGCTGGATGGCAAACGCCTTGTGGGCGATCTGACCGTGTTTGACGGCGAGGATGTGGACAGCGTCAACAACAGCTATGCCAACGGCTACCTTGAACTGCGCGATCAGAACGCGGGTACATCCATCGGAGTAGATGTGGATTCCAAGATGGATTATGAGGTGCGCATCAATGAGCAGGGCCAGGATGAGGAAACATATAAGGGCACTGCGGTTATCGGAAAGCGCGAAAATGGCGAGTCGCTCGGGTTGTTGCGTGCGTCTGTCGACGGCGCGACCACGACAGATGGCAAGGGTTTTGAGCTTACGGCGGATGCCAGCGTGGAAGCGGTGGATCTGGCGAAGCTCAACGTAAACGTGACGGTTGCTTCTGGCGAGGTGGAGGAGAATGCGTTCACGGGCGGCCAGGCGGTTGACCTGACGGCGATGGATGATGCGCAGCTTGAGAGCATCATGCAGGAAGTAATTTCCCAGGGCATTGGCTTGTCTATGAGCCTGATTACCCATCCCACCGTGCTCACAGACATCATGACGCTTCTGGGACAATGATGCCTAGGCTGTGATGCCCGATCAAGCGCAAAGCGCCGTTTCCCGTTATGGGATGCGGCGCTTTTTTCTGTAAACGGCCATAAATTCTGCCTTTTTGCGGGGAAACGGGATAGAACAGTTGGAAATTTAAGTGGTTTATTTATGCTGTAATTAAAAATAAATAACGCATAAAGTGGTTAAAATCTTTATAATATTGGTTTAATTTATGCATTTAGTGGAGATATAATACTGTTCAAGATCTCTGAACACTCGGGATTCTGTGCGTTGTGGTTTTAGGCAGTGTATGGTATAATAATACATCAAAGCAATACGCATTTTGCGACAGGGAGGAAGTCATGCGGCTGAAAATACAGG
>DVJV01000172.1 GCA_018716525.1 Candidatus Ventricola gallistercoris | reverse complement strand
TTCCCTCTCGCCCCCATGGGGCTCCCGGGCGGGAAACGGCGCAAGGAAACCTTGCACAGCAAGGTTTCCGAATCCGCCGCACATGTCGCCGGATTCGGATTGCATTTGGAGGGCTTTGGCCCTCCAAACCTCCTGGAAGGGTTTTTTGACAGTCTGAGGCCGTCGGGCATGACGGCCTTCAGTGTGTCGAAAAAGTCCGCCTGCGGCGTCCTTTTCCGAAGTTTTCGGCGTTTCCCTCGCCCTTTGAGCCTTGCACGCAGGAAACAGCATCCTTTTACTGGATATGCGCTCCCCGGTATCCCTCCCCCGGCATCCTGCGCAGGGGCCGCTGCGCCGAGCGCTCTTCCTCCCTGGCCTGCATCCTGCAGGCCAGCACCACAAACGCGCAGCTCAGCACGCCGATGGGCACGCCGAACCCCAGCAAGATCACCATCTCAAGCGCACTCATGGCCGCCCTCCTTTCCCTTGCGGGCACGCCGCACCGCCGTACCGCTTCCCCTTTGCGGAGAAGACAGGTAGCGCGAGATGCTGCGCACATCCACCTTCCGTCCCTCGCACGCGCCCTGAATCCGCCCGTCTTCCAGCATCGTATAGACGGTCGCGCGCGTCACACCGAGGATCTGCGCCGCAACCGTCTTGTCCACCGCCTCGCCATAGCGCGCGATCAGCTCGCCTTCCCGGTCGCCACGCGCAAAGTCGCCGCACCACAGCGCACGCCGGAGCCGCTCTTCCAGCGCCACCACACGCCGCTCCAGATCCGCCATCCGTTCCCAGTTCGCCCCGCGCATCTCGCTCATCCCGCAACCCCCTTGTTTTTTGCACCACACGCGCCGCACGCCATTCTCCACTTGAATCTCAATTTTACATGATTTTAACATCATTTAACCACAACATGCCAAATCTTAAATCGATATCAGAACTTATCCCCCACACTCTTCAAAATCCCTCTTCGCCGCGGCGCCGTGTCATCCATTTGGTGATGGGCTTATTCTACCACACGAACGCATGTTCGTCAACTATTCGGTGACAAAAAGACGTATTTTTCTTTTTTTGTGTTGTGTTTGGCGACATAATCCGTTATAATATCCATGACACACCCTGTTTTCCCGCGTTTGGAACCGGGAAACGGCGTTGTATCCGCTTCACAGATCCGGCGGCCATAGATGCCGCCTTTCAAAGACCGGGAGGAGGGAACATATGGAGTTTGGCGATATCCTCAGGCAGCTTCGCACCGAGCGTAATCTGTCGCAAGACGATCTGGCCGCGCTTTTGGGCACCACCAAGCAGGTGCTCAGCCGCTACGAGACCAAAAAGCGCGTGCCGCGCCTGTCCGTCGTCGCAGAATATGCGCAGAAACTGGGCCTTCCGCTCTCCGCCCTCACCGGCGAAACGCCCGTCCTGCCGCCGCAGGCGCTTCCCGTGGGGCGGCGCAAGCGCGTGCCGATTCTGGGCTCCGCCGCCTGCGGCGAACCCATCTACAAGCCGGGAGACGGCACCGAGTACATCAGCGTTGAAGACGACCTCGCCTGCGACTTTGCGCTCATCGCCGAGGGCGATTCCATGACCGGCGACCGGATCTACTCCGGCGACATCGTGTTCATCCGCAGCCAGAGCGATGTGCAGGACGGCGAAATCGCCGCCATCGCGCTGGACAACGAGATCACGCTCAAGCGCGTCCGCCGCCTGCACGGCCCCGGCGGCGCGGTGCTCTACACACAGCTTCTGCCCTCCAACCCCGCATATGCGCCCATCGACATCGGCGGAGAGGGCGAGACGCGCTGCGCCCGCATCCTGGGAAAGGCCGTGGCCGTGCGCTTCATGCTCTGACACAAAGCACGCAACGCAATCCCTGTTTCACCGTGCAACCGCATTTCCGATCCATATCAAAAAGCGGCGTGGAACTTCGTTCCACGCCGCAAGCGTTTGTCATGATCCAATCTTTATTGTAGCAGCAATAGCCCTCAGCCGAGCCTTGAAAACACATCGCCCAGCGCTTCGTGAATCGCCAGATTGGCGATGTCGTCGCGCGGCGTGGGCGTCTTGTTGATCAGCACCAGCCGGTTGCCGGGGTATTCGTAAAGAAAAGCCGCGGCGGGATACACCGTCAGCGATGTGCCCGCGACGATCAGCAGGTCCGCGCGGCGAATGGCATCCACCGCGCCCTGGATCGTCGCCGGATCGAGCGATTCCTCGTAGAGCACCACGTCCGGCTTCACGCGTCCGCCGCACACCGGGCAGACCGGCACCGCATCCATCCGCATCAGCTGCGCGAGCGTGTAGACCGCGCCGCACCGCGTGCAGATGTTGCGGTGCACGCTGCCGTGCAGCTCATACACATTCCGGCTGCCCGCCATCTGGTGCAGGCCGTCGATGTTCTGGGTGATCACGGCCAGCAGGCGGCCTTCACGCTCCCACCGGGCCAGCCGCTCATGGGTGATATTGGGCTTTGCATCCGGGTAAAGCATCCGCTTTCTGTAAAAGTCGAAGAAGATTTCCGGGTGGCGCACGTAGAACGAGTGCGAGATGATCGTCTCCGGCGGATAGGCAAACTGCTGGCGATACAGCCCATCCACCCCCCGGAAATCGGGGATGCCGCTCTCCGTGGAAACGCCTGCCCCGCCAAAGAACACGATGCGCCTGGCCTCCTGCACCCAGCGCTGCAGCTGCTCGAGCTTTCGTTCGTCCATGCTAATCCCCCCTGTTTTGCCTCAGGGCAACATTCTGCCGGAGCGGATGGGCGCCTCCAGCCGCTCCTCCGCCATCGCGCGCAAGGCGTCAAAGAGCGCATCCGGGCACTGGTCATCGCTGCCGAGCGAATCAAGCCCCCTGCGCATGATATCCTGCAAATAGCGCAGATCCTCCGGGCGCAGGGTGCAACGCTCCCCCGCGCCGCAGGAGGCGCACAGCACCCCGCCGGCCTGGGGGCTGAAAGCCGCCCCGGCCTGCGCCTCTTCTGCGCCCACGGGCCGCCCGCAGCGCGCACAGCGCCCCACCTGCGGCCTGAAGCCCAGCAGCGACGTCATGCCCATCAAAAACACCGCCGTCACCCGCCGGGGCTGCGCCGTGCCATAGCACAGATGCGCCAGCGAGCGCAGCAGCAGCAAAAACAGCCGCTCGTTCTCCTGCCCCGGCTGCACCGCCGCCTGGCACAGCTCCAGCGCATACATGCCGTGCGCCAGCCGCTCATAGTCGCTCCGCAGCGCATAGTAAGAATCCGAAATGGCGCAGGATACAACCGTCGTGCGCTCGCGCGACTGATAGAGCACGTATTCCCCCGTGCAAAAGACCTCGCTTGCCGCCATCAGCGGGCTTTTTTGCCGCCTGCACCCGCGGCAGAGCGCGTCAATCCGTCCAAGCGACGGGGAAAAGAGCGTGAGCATCCGGTCGTTTTCCCTGTAATCGGCCCGCCTGAGCACAATGGCATGGGTCGTCACCTGCGGCATGTCCACCCCTCCTTCTGCGCGTCAGGCGCCTGCCTCACGGATTGCGCCGGTTTTCCTCCTGGCTCCACTTGCCCCGCACGCGGGGGATGAACCGGGCCGCAAACCGACCCTTGCCCTTCTCCTTGACGTAGAAGTAGCCGATGATTGAAAAGACTACCGCGCCAATGAAATTGACGAACAGATCCTTCATCGTGTCATTGATGCCGATATCCAGGTATCCGCCCAGGCCGAGGGCCTCCTGAGAGCCGTCGGAATGCACGATGATCACATCCGCAATGTCCGAAATCGTGATGACCCGGTTGGTGCGTGTCTCATCCAGTTCCACGGAGTGGATGGCATTGACCACCGTGTCCTTTTGCATGTCAAGCCCCAGGAACCGGTCGCCCGAGTATTCAAAGAACTCCCAGAGCACGCCGACCGTCATCGAAAAGCAGAACGCGACGAGGGCCAGATACACCGGCGACAGCTTGAAGGAAAACCGGTCGCTCCGGTTGAGCATATCCACCAGCGCAAAGCCGATGGCCGCGCACAAAAAGCCGTTGATCGTGTGGAGCATGGTATCCCAGTTGGGCACACGCACATAGAAGCTGTTGAGCTCGCCGAGAATCTCTGCCGAGAATATGAACAGCAATATGATGATCTCCAGCGTGCTGGGCAGCTCAATCTGCAAACTGCGGGTGAAGATGCTGGGCAGGAGCATCAGCACAAGCGTCAGTCCGCAGAAAAACACGCTCTCAAAATCACGCCTGAGCACGGCGCGCACCAGCACCAGAATCACCAGCACGCGCAGCACCAGATACACGGTCAGTGTGGCCTTGTTCTCGTAGGGCTTTTTGCTTCCACGGCCCTTCGGGGCATCTTTCATGTTGAACCCTCCTTGAAGACTGTTGGGTATATTATACCATATTCATGGCCGTTCGCCTATGCCCGTACGACTTTTCCCTGCGCGCCGGCCGCCCGTTTTCCTCTTATGATAAAAAGCCTCCGCATTGCCCTTGGAGGGAATGCGGAGGCCCAGACTGTCAAAAAACCCTTCCGGGAGGTTTGGAGGGCCGAAGCCCTCCAAATGTAATCCGCATCCGGCGACATGTGCGGCGGATGCGGAAGCCTTGCATTGCAAGGTTTCCTTGCGCTGTTTCCCGCCCGGGAGTCCCGCAGGGACGAGAGGGAAACAGCGTTCAACTCTCGGAAAAGGACGCCGTAGGCGGACTTTTTCGACACACTG
>DVJV01000020.1 GCA_018716525.1 Candidatus Ventricola gallistercoris | reverse complement strand
CCTTCGGGATCGACAAATCCAGTCGCCCTTGGCGACAAATTTTGCCGCAGGCAAAATTTCCTCGTCAGCTGCACTTGCATCCTGCGGTCACTTACGTCTATGTAAGTTCCCTTGGATGCAAGTACAGCTTCCTTGGCTTGCGGACTTTTTCAACACTCTGCCAGTCTGTTGATTTTGTCAACATCCTGGGGCATCGCCCTCACAGCATATCGCTGTGGGGGCGATGCCTGTTTTTCCGCCGGCTTTTGTTAGGGAACGTTTTTGCCTTGGTAATAATTACCAGAATGTGCTTTTGTCGGGTTTTCTTTTGGACAGCCCTTGCATTTATGGTAAAATTCGTTTATACTGTATCTGTATATATGTGTGCGTCGAGGTGGAATATGTCGGAACTTGAGAATTATCAGGCCGCGGATTTCGCGCAAAGATGCGGCGCTCTGCTGTCAAAGATACCCGGCGTGTTCTCTGCCAATGTCAGCGAGGATGAGTTGGGCGACATCGCGGAGATCCATATACTGGCTTCTACCCGGCGCAATGCCAAGCAGATCAGCCGGGATGTGCAGTCCGCCATTGCCGCGGCGTTCCACCGCGAGGTGGATCACCGCACCATCAGCATCGCCCAGATCGATTCCGCCGCCTATGCCGGCGTGGACGACCGGCGCATGCGGCAGGAGGCGCGGCTGCGTTACGCGGGCATGAACGTTTCCATGCGCGAAGGCCGCCGCATCTATCAGGTGCGCCTTACGCGCGAAGATACGGAGTTTACGGGCGAGGCGTCCTGTCCCAATTCCCCGCATCAAAAGCGGCGCGCCGTGGCCGAGGCCACGATCCGCGCTTTGGAAAGCGCCCTTTCGCTGGAAGGGGAGTTGTCGCTGGTCGCCGTCCACAACACGGACGTCGCCGGCATACCGATCATCGTCTGCGCGATCGAGTGCCCTGAAGCGCGGGATGGGCGTCTGCTCATCGGCGCGGCGCACTATATGCGCAATGACGACGAGGCCGAATGCGTCGTGCGCGCGACGCTGGACGCGCTCAACCGCTTTTGCGGAAAACTCGCCGTGCGCGATTAGCGCGGCGTTTCAAAAGGAGGAAAACAGCTCCGGCGCACGATCGGGATCTCTAGCGTAGCGGAAATATAGCGTGCCTGCTAGCGAACGGCATAGCCTTGGAAATAGGAGGCTATATTTCAATGAAGACCAAGATCGTGGCTGCCCTGACCGCCCTCGCGGCGTTCGTCATGTCCTGCGGCGCTTACATTACCTGGCGATAACGACGGCATAGCTTGCGCCGGAGCTGTTTTCACATACATGTAGTTTTGCTGGCAGGAGTAGAAGACGGAATGCAGCAGAAGTGTGAGCGACTTTATATCTGGACGATCATCTGCGTGGGCTTTGCCCTGGTGGTGGCCGCCGTTTACAGCGCCGTGCGCCAGTACGCCCTCGTGGATGTGGGCGATTATCTCCGCCAGACGCTCTATCTCACGTTCATCTGCGCCGTCTGCCGCTCCCTGCCTGTTTTTTTGTCCAACAACAAGGCCATGGACCTCTCGGTCATCAGCATTCTCATGACCTATCTGACCATGGGCGCGGCCCAGGCCATCACCGTATATACGCTCTCCACATTTTTCACCTTTTCCTTCAATGAGCCGGGTGGCAAGCATGTTTCCAGCATCTACAACAGCGACCCGGTTAAATCGCTGTTCAACCTGGGCAGCATCGTCATCGCCGTGGCGGTGCCCAGCTTTGTTTGCAGCCTGACGGGCTGGAAAGCGGGCCAATTCGCCTATCCGCAGATCCTGCTGATCACGGTCATTTTCGCGGCCCTGACGTTCCTCGTCAACGCGCTGATCATGATGGGCCTGTTTTTCATGATCGACGGCCTCAGCCGCTATGAGGCGCTGCACATGCTCCTGGGTCTGGTGCCCAACGTGCTGCCCGTCATGCCGCTGGGCTACGTGATGGCGCTGTTTTTGCGCCAGGAAAACGGTGTGCTGCTGGTGCTGTTCATGCTCCTGCCGCTGCTGCTCGCCCGTCACGGCTGGAAATTGTACGTGGATTCCATCAACCAGCAACAGCGCCTCGTCGACGCCCTCAACGTCTCCATGGAGGCGCGGGATGCCTACACCAGTGGCCACGCCAAGCGCGTCAGCGAATACGCGATGCTGATCGCCCGCGAGATGGGCCTGGGCGGCCGCGAGATCTACACGATCCAGCGCGGCGCGCTTTTGCACGATGTGGGCAAGGTCGGCGTCAGCGATACGGTGTTGCTCAAGCCCGGCAAACTCACGCCCGAGGAGCGCGAGCATATCGAGGCCCACCCCGTCATTGGCGCCAACATCACCGCGCAGGTCAAGTTTGACGAAGAGATCATCGACATGGTGCGCCATCATCACGAGCGCTTTGACGGCACGGGCTATCCAGACAAACTCAAGGGAGAAGACATCTCCCGCAACGCGCGCATCCTTGCCGTGGCCGATTCTCTGGACGCCATGCTCTCCGACCGCCCCTACCGCAAGGGCATGGAGGTGGAAAAGGCGCTGCGCCTCATCCGCGAGGCCTCGGGAACGCAGTTTGATCCCGGAGTGGTCGCCGCGCTGATGCGCGCGGCGGAGGGCCGCGCGCTGGAGGAGGTCGCCAAACCGTGCTGATGCTCGCCTTTCTGATCCTCTCCGTGCTCGTCGGCTACGCGCGACGGGGACGGCTCCGGCATTATCTCGAACATCCCCTGCGCGGCCTGTGGCTGCCCATCGTCGCCTACGCGCTGGAGTTTTCCTTTGGCGCGCTGGAAAACATACTGCCCTGGCCGCCTTCCTCGTGGCTGGGCGTCGCCGTGTGCCTGGAATACGCCATGCTCTTTGCCTTCGTGTGGCTCAACCACGAGCGCAAGGCATTTTGGGTGATCGCCATTGCCTCTCTGCTCAATTTCGCCGTCATCGCCGCCAACGGTTTTCGCATGCCCATCTCGCCGGTGGTGTATGAATTTCCCATCTTTGAAGACGTCGCCCGGCGCGTCGGCGCCGGAGAGATGGTCGAATACACGCTCGTCGGCTGGGACGGCCCCCTCTGGTGGCTGGGCGACACCATCCCCGTGCTTTGGGTGATCCCGGGCCTGGCCAGCGTTGGCGATCTCGGCCTCGCTGCGGGCGTATTCGTCCTCATGCAGGAGATCATGTGCCCGAAAAAACGCCGTGGCCGCCACTGATGTTT
>DVJV01000171.1 GCA_018716525.1 Candidatus Ventricola gallistercoris | reverse complement strand
CATAGAGCCGAGAGGGAAACAGTGCAAATACTCGGAAAAGGACGCCGCAGGCGGACTTTTTCGACACGCGGTGGGCCCGGCAATGCCGGGCCCACCGCACATATCCCCCATGAGGGCAAGGGAAGACAGCGCCAGCCTATTTATATGGAATGGCTGATTTGAGTCAGTTCTGCTTGCAAACGCACGCGTCACTGCATACCGGCCGCATGTTCGCCCGCAATCTTGCCAAACGCAACGGACTGCGAATAGCCGCCGGACTGTGCGGTCACCTCGCCCGCCGCATACAGGCCCGGCACCACCTCATTTTCTTCGGTGAGCACCTGCGCGGATTCATTGGTCAGCACACCGCCCTTGGTCATGTGGTTGGCCGCCTCCACGCGCACGCCATAGTAGGGGCCGCTGGCATCCAGCGCGCGCACGGGCACCGCGCCCAGCGCGGCATTTTGCGCCCCGTCGGCGGCATCGGCATTGTACTGCTTCACGGAAGCCGCAAGGCCTGCTGCGTCGATGCCCAGCGCCTTGCAAAGCTCCTCCAGCGTAGCGCCCTGGGCATAGTAGCCCTGATCCACGTGCTTGCGGATGCGGTAGAAGGAGTCATACCCCGTCTTGTCGGTGATGTAGAAAACCGCGCCGCCCGTCTGTTCCCGGATCATCTCGCCGCGCTCCAATCCGGCAAGATCGGGCAGCAGCTCGCCTTCCTTGTTCACCAGCAGATTCATATCTGCGCCGCCGGTCAGATCGCGGCGGGGCACGATGATGTTGGGAAACACGCGGATGACGTCCATGTTTTCCAGCTTGAAGCCATAGCGCTCAAAGACCTTCACAAAGTCGCCGGTCGCCCCCATCTGGTTGGAGGTGTTGAGCACCTCATAGCCGGGCGCATACTCCGCCAGCAGCTCCTTGTTGCCGCAAAAGCCTCCGGTGGCGATGATCACGGCATTGGCGCGGATGACATAGGTCTCGTTGGCGTTGTTTTGCACGGTCACGCCCTTGCACACGCCGTTTTCCATGACCAGGTCGGTTCCCCGTGTTCCGGTGCGCACGTCAACCCCCAGGCTGCTTACGGCATTTTCCAGCCCCGCCTGGACGGCCTCTCCGGCATACGCATCCGCCTCGGCCATGTGGTTGGTGCCGCCATAGTTGTAGTTGAGCTCCACGCCCAGGCCGCGCAGCCACGCATCCAGAAGGTTTTCCTGCTCGGCCCAGGCGGCGATGCGCTCATCGGATTCCCCCGTCTCCGCCTTGGTCTTGATGAAGTGCTCCACCGGGTCGACCGTCCACTCCTCATTTCCCGCGCGCTTTTGGGCTTCGGAATTGATGAGGTCGTAGAAGTTCATGTCAAACTTGCCATTGCCGCTGAGAATATCCAGCTTTTCCACGACAATGACGCGAAGCTCTTCCCGGGTCTGCTTGGCGGCGACGGCTGCTGCAAGGCCCGCCGGGCCTCCGCCCACGATGACGATATCGCAGCTCTCCTCCTCGCGCTCGGCAGCGGGCTTCTGGGATGCGTCGCTCACCCTCTCGATCTCCCCGGTCTGCATCCCGGCCTGCTGCATCGCATCTGCGACAGCCAGCTTGACCGCATACGTCGAGAATGTGGCGCCGCTCACGCTGTCCACCTCGGGAGAGTTCGCTTCCAGAATGCGCTGGCGAATCACCGGAAATGCGCGGTCGATCACCACGTTCGTCTCGTGGTTTTCGCCAAGCGCCACATCGGTGATCCGATCCTCTTCAATGGTCACTTCCACGGTCAGCTCGCCCCCATAGGCGTTTGCGCTGGCCGTATACACCTCGGCGCCCGACGCAGAAGCAAAGACGATCACGCCCGCGACGAGCAGGACGATGACCAGTACAAGCAGCTTTTTCATCGGATGTCCCTCCTCTTAGAATTCTGACCTCGTGCAGGGGAAAACCGGCCAGCCTGCTGCCATTCCCCGGCAAAAAGGGAAACGCCTCGCCGCATTCATTCCGCCTGTTTCGGACGGTTTTAGTATGCAACGCTGTCCCTAAAAACTTCAATGGCAACAATTGGATGCGCTGTGCACCGCCGCACCGGCAGCCCAATTCCTGATGTGCCGGCCCAAAATGTTGGCTTGACAACATACTTTTCCAGTTCGCCGCTTTATAATAGGGGGCAAGTTGGCTTCGCCGATCAAAAACAACTGGAAAGGAACATGCTTATGAAAACCATTGTCAAACTGCTTGCGTTGCTGGCCACCGTCAGCCTGTTGTTTGCCTCTTCCCTGTGCGCCCTTGCCGAGGGCACGCTTTCCGGGCACACGCTGCTCATCTACTGCGGTGCCGGCATGCAGCAGCCGTTTCAGGAAATCGCCGATGCCTTCAGCGCTGAAACCGGCTGCGAGGTGAATGTCACCTATGCCAACGCCGCGCAGATCCAAACGCAGATTGCCACGACACAGGAAGGCGCATTCTTCATCGCGGGTTCCTCAGAAGAGGTCAAGCCTGTCAGCGAATATGTCGCAGACAGCGTGGACCTGGTCAAGCACATTCCCGTGCTGGCCGTTGCCGCGGGCAACCCCAAAGGCATCAGCGGCATTGCCGACCTGGCAAGCGAAGACGTCGTCACCGTCATCGGCGATCCGGATGCCACGCCCATCGGCAAAATCGCCGTGAAGGCGTTCTCCGACTTCGGGGTGAGCGACACCGTAAACCTGGCCGCCACCACGACCACCGCCCCGCAGCTTGCCACGGTCATCGCCCTGGGCGAGGCGGACGCCGCCATCATCTGGAAAGAAAACTGCAACACCGAAGGCGTTGAGATCTGCCAGACGACGGACATGGACGCCTATGTCAAGGTCATCCCCGCTGCGCGGCTGAATTTTGAGGCAGACACGGAAGCCGCCGACGCCTTTGCGCAGCACCTCGCCAGCGATGAGGCCAACGCCATCTGGCAGGCATACGGCTACGAACTGGCGCAATGAAACCCGATCCCTTTCGCATCCTGTGCGCTGCCATCGCGCTTCTCGTCGTCCTGTTCATCGGCAGCAATGTCGCCGTGATTGCGGTGCGGGGAAGCGTAAACCTACCGGCGTATATCACGCGCAAAGAAGTTCTCTTCGCCATACAGACCAGCCTTAAAAGCGCGTGCCTGTCCACACTGCTCTGCTTTGCGCTGGCTGTGCCCACAGCCTACACGCTCACGCGCTGCCGCGTGCCCTTTCGCGCCGCCATATCGGTCATTCTCGAGCTGACGCTCTCCCTGCCCTATATCGTGCTGGGCCTGAGCCTGCTCATCCTCTTTTCCTCCCCCGCCGGAAAGGCGCTCAAGGCCGCCGGGTTCCCGGTCGTCTTTCACCCCAATGGCATCATCCTGGCACAGACGATCGTCAACCTGCCCTTCGCCATCCGGCTGGCCTCCTCCGCCTTCCGCAGCACGGACCCCAAGCTGGAGCATGTCGCCGGGCTGCTGGGCGCAAGCCATGCGGCGCAGTTTTTCACCATTCTGCTGCCGCTGTGCAAAAATCAGCTGATCAGCGCCGTCATTCTGGTCTGGTCGCGCGCGCTCGGCGAGTTTGGCGCCACGCTCATGCTGGTAGGCGTCACCCGCATGAAGACGGAGACGCTGCCTGCCAACATCTACCTAAACGTGAGCGTCAACGATCTGGACGGCGCACTGGTCAGCGCCTTCCTGCTGCTGGTGATCTCCGCCGTCTCTTTGGCCATCGCCAACGGGCTGACGCGCGTGCAAAAGGAGCGTGGCCGCTACGCCGGATGACGTGCTGCGGCTTTGCCGCCTCACCGTGCGGCGGAGAAACTTCGTCCTGCGGGATATCTCGCTGAGCGTAAAGGCGGGCGAGATCCTGGCCATCATCGGCAAAACCGGCGCGGGCAAGACGCTGCTTCTGGAATCGGCTTCGGGGCTCTGCCGCCCGGACAGCGGCATGGTGCTCTACGGCGGGCAGGACATCTGCTCCACCCCGCTGCACCAGCGCAACATCGGCTACCTCTACCAGGAATACAGCCTCTTCCCCCACATGACGGCCGCGGAGAACATCGGATACGGGCTCAAGCTCCGAAGAACCCCAAAGGCCGAAATCCGCCGTCAGGTCAGCACGCTGGCCGAACGCTTTGGCATCGGCTCCATTCTCTCGCAATACCCCGGAACGCTCAGCGGCGGTGAGCAGCAGCGCGTGGCGCTTGCCCGCGCGCTCATCCTGCAGCCGCGTTTGCTGCTGCTGGATGAGCCCTTCTCCGCGCTCGATCCCGTCACCCGCAGGCAGCTTCACCAGCTGCTGCTGGAAGTCAGGCGGGACTTTGGCTGCGCCGTCGTGTTTGTCACCCACGACTTTGAGGAGGCCACCGCCCTGGCCGACCGCATCGGCGTGCTGATCGGCGGGCAGCTGGAGGGCATTGTCCCCAGCGACCGCCTGTATACATCCTCTTGGCCGGAAAGCGTCCGCGCTTTTTTGGGCCTGAACATGCAAAGGAGTGATCCCCATGACCCAGGAATCGCTGTACACCCTTTTGCGCGAGCGCTTTGACGCGGTGCTGCGTGAAGCCGGAATCGAAAACGAGCCCATCGGCGTCGTCTGCCGGACGCTGACGCCCGAAGAGGCCATCGGCCACACGGTGCGCAAGGATTTTCCGATCATCACCGGCAAGGACGTGATGATCGAGGCCACGTTCCGCGGCGTGCGCGGCCAGGCCTTCACCGACGCGCCCACCACGTTCAGCGGTTCGCTTGGCGACGTGCTGAAGATGGACATCGTGCACAACCCGCACGACAGGGGCATCTTCATCGCCGTGCTCAACGCCGTCATGGGCTCTTTAAACCGCTGCACCGGTACCGTCCACTGCCGGACAGACGGCCCGGAGCAGTGCGCTAAAGACATGCTCGGCTACCTGCGCGCCCACGCGCCCAACGCGCGCCACATCGCGCTCATTGGCTACCAGCCCGCGCTGCTGAACATGTTCGCCGAGAGCGAATACGACGTCCGGGTGCTCGACCTCAACCCCGCCAACGTGGGCCAGGTTCGCTACGGCGTGACCGTGGAACACGGCCAGACGGCCAAGGAGGACGCCATCGCCTGGGCAGACCTGATCCTGTGCACCGGCAGCACGCTGTGCAACGGCACCATTACCGATTACATCGGCATCCGGCCGGAGGTGCTCTTCTTTGGCATCACGCTGGCCGGAAGCGCTGACCTGCTGGGCCTCAAGCGCGTTTGCTTTGCCGACCGCTACGAATGATGCGCGTGGCCTTTTCCGGCAGATGATACGCCTTCCGGCAAATTCCGGCAATCAGCGCAGAGCAAAGAGCGAAATGGCGCCGCCGCTTGGCATTTCTATCTGAATTCAAAAACGGGATGCAGCCCTCCGGATTTCCGGCGGCGCATCCCGTCATTTATTTTCGCTTTGAAAGCAGTCGGAAAGCAACTCGAAGTGGTTTTTCCGAAAGCGGATCAGCCCCTCTTTTTCCATCAGCGTCAGCTCGTGAGAGAGCACGCTGCGGTTGACGCACAGGTAATCGGCCAGCTCTTCCCGGGAAAAGGGGATGTCAAACGCCTTGCTGCCACGCCGGTTTGCCTGCATGCTCAGGTACATCATGATCCGTTCCCGCAATCCGCGCTGGGAAAGGATGGCAATGCGGTAGTGCTTTTTGATGTTGTCGTGCGAAATGATCCGCAGCACCCGGGATGTCAGCTCCTGCACGGTCTCTTCATCCCAAATTGCCGCGGAAAACGGAAGATTGCGCGGCATATACAGCACCTTTGACGCCTCCGATGCAATGGCGTGATAGGGTGAAACGCCCGTTCTCGTATAGGCCAGATCCAGCCCGATCAGCTCACCAGGGCTCAGCACGCGCATCAGGCTGCTTTTTCCATCCGGAAACAACTGCAGAATCTGAACCCGTCCGCTCAGGATGATGCCGATCTCCCTGACTGCGTCGTGCTGCGCAATCAGCTGCGCCCCAGAGGAATACGCCCGCTCCGTGCACAGGGGCAGCACCCGCTCCTCAATCCACTGCGGCGGAATGCCGAAAAACAATCTGCTTTCAAGCAGGGGCGCATAGCGCGCATCCATAAGCAAAAAAGCCTCCTCTGATGTGTTTGTTCAGACAGGCGAGCTCGTTTCAGCCATTGCCATCGCTTTTTGCGCAAAGCCGCAGGCGGTCATGGCATGCCCTCCAGTTCGTAGAGGCGGTAAAACTTCCGGTACAGGTTCTGCGGAAACAGCATTTTAAACCCCCACCGTTCAAGGCCTGGGAGCGAATCCACCAAGCGCTTTGGTGTCATCGCATGCTCACAAACCAGGCGCATGCGCGTTTCTCGCACCAGTTCCTGTATGTCGTCCACCCCATAAAGTGTGGTGACGCCCAGCCCATTCACGGGATTGCGATGCCTGGATAGCCTGGCCGCCAACTGCGTGTACACATCCATCAGCACATGAATCTGTGCGTACTTGTCCGAAAGGATCTGCATCAAGCGTCTGAGCGCCTGCGCGGACAAATACATGCTGACTCCCTCCAAAATCACCACGGCCGTATCCGCCTCGGGCAGGGCAAGCAGATCCCGCTCACAGGATGCGTTCAGCGCTCTCATGGCATAGCCGTCCGATTCGGAAAAATACCGCCGCCTGACCTCGATCACCTGCTCGAAGTCCGCGTCAATCCACCGCACAGCGCCCCGATTCACACGCATACACCGGCTGTCCAGTCCGCAGCCGATGTGAAGCACCAGTGCATTGCTGCCCGGCTCAAGCTGCTTCTGCGTCCACGCGTCAAACACGCAGGCGCGCATGGCCATGTTGTATGCCAGCCACTTTGACGAGGCCTTCCCGCGAATGGGAAATGCCTCCGCTTCCCATATGCGCTCTGCCATGGGATCATTCAAAAGGATGTGCCGCCTGCTCACCCACGCCTTTCCATAGAGCGGAATGAACAGGGTTTGATTCACAGGATTCACTTTAAGCCCTCCCCATCCGTCCGCCTGTGCAGCGTTAGTTTACGATGATCGCTATCATTATAAGGCAACCACATCCCGCGCACAAGCCAAAGTTCCGCCGCACACCCGGAGGCAAAACCGCTTTTCCCCATGCGCAAAGCATCCGGGCATCCGCTCCCCTCGTTTTTTGGAAAGGTGTCAAAAATTCGTGTGAACTACACCACCTGATTTTGGTTGAATTTGGCAATATGGTGTGATATAATGAACATTAACAAGGCAGATGTGACGAAATGATGACGGAAGAACAAAAAGGAGGAATTCACCATGAAAAAGCTGCTAACCGTTTGCCTGGCTGCATTGTTGCTGATGAGCAGCGCCGCGTTTGCGGAGGGAACGCTGTCCATCTGTTCGCCCAACAGCGACGGCCTGCTGTCCATCATCCCGATCTTTGAAGAGAAGACGGGCATCGACGTCAACGTCGAGTCGCTGGGCACCGGCGACTGCATGAAGCGCATTGAGAGCGAGAGCGCGCAGGAATACGGCACGTTCGATCTGATGTACGGCGGCTCTCTGGCCAACTACGTGGCCAACGCCGACCTCTTCCAGGACTACGTCTCTGCCGAAGACCCCAACCTGATGGAAGCCTACCGCAACACCCGCGGCTACTGCACCAACTACACCATCGATGGTTCCGTGCTGCTGGTGAACACCGACATGCTCGCGGAGATGGGCATTGAGGTGACGGGCTATGCGGATCTGCTCCAGCCTGAACTGGTGGGCAAGATCGCATCGGCCGATCCTTCCTCTTCCTCCTCCGCGTTCTGCCAGCTGACCAACATGCTGCTGGCCATGGGCGGATATGAGAGCGAAGAAGCCTGGACCTATGTGAGCGATCTGTTTGTGGGCCAGCAGGTGGCCATCACCAGCGGCTCTTCCGCGGTGTACAAGGGCGTGTACAACGGCGAATACGCCGTCGGCCTGACGTAT